>NZ_JAVRHI010000408.1:0-22602 GCF_034105845.1 Streptomyces sp. CRN 30
GGGTCTCGGGACGGAGGACCTTGGTCCGGAGGACCGACTCGTTCAGGTTCATCTGGCGGTCGAGCTCCTTGACGACCGCAGGCTCGGCCTGCAGGTCGATGACCGAGTAGATGCCCTCGGGCTTCTTCTTGATCTCGTACGCGAGACGACGACGGCCCCAGGTGTCGACCTTCTCGACCTTTCCGCCGCCGTCACGGACGACAGAAAGGAAGTTCTCGATCAGCGGAGAGACAGCGCGCTCCTCGACCTCGGGGTCGAGGATGACCATCACCTCGTAGTGACGCATGTGGAACCCACCTCCTTTGGACTCAGCGGCCACGGTCGTTCCGTGGCAGGAGGGTTGTGATGCGTTCGCCTCGGTACCTGTCCAGTCAAACAGCGGCCACTGACAATCGGTCGATTGTCAGCGCCCGTCGAAGGGCTCTCAGAGCTGGTACTGGGCAGACACCGGTGCAGACGGTACACAGTACCCGCACACCGGCTTCCGGTTGAAATCCGGCCGCGAAGGCAGACAATCTGTACACAAAGGGTGTGTAAGGCGCTACGATGCGCCGCTTCTCGCAGGAGGTGCCCGATGGCACAAGTAATGCGGACCGACACCGCCGGCGGCCTCTTCGCCACGGACGGCAAGCCCCATCCGCGCCAGGACGTCCTCATGGCCGTCACGCTGGTACTCGGCTTCCTGGCGTTCATCACCGCGTTCTTCCACCACCTGCACCTGCTCAGCTCCTGGGCCGGACTGGTGGGCATCCTCACCGGCGCCTACGGCCAGTGGAACTCGGAGACGACCCGTGGCCGCTTCGGCCTGATCGTCGGCATGGGGGCCGCCGGCGTCGGCTTCCTCATCGCCATGGCGCACGGCGGCCTCTTCGGCGGGGTCATCGACTGACACGGGGCTCCTCGCTCCGGCGGCCGGGGCCCCGCGCCCCGGCGGCCGCCCGGCCGGAGCCGCCCGCCCGGCCGGAGCAAAGGAGCCGTGGGCCCAGTCGGGGCGCGCAGCGGGCGCAGTAGGCTTCGCGCGAGAGCCGGAGCCCCTGAACCCATGGGGACACACCAGCCCGAGGAGCGCCCCGAATGAGTCTGACCCTGAGGACCATCAGCCGAGAGCAGCATCTGGCGTACATCCAGAGCCTGCCGTCGGCGAGCCACATGCAGGTCCCGGCATGGGCGGACGTCAAGGCGGAGTGGCGCTCGGAGAACCTCGGCTGGTTCGACGACAGGACCGGTGAGCTGGTCGGCGCGGGGCTCGTCCTGTACCGCCAGCTGCCGAAGATCAAGCGTTACCTGGCGTACCTCCCCGAGGGGCCGGTCATCAACTGGTTCGCCCCGAACCTCCAGGAATGGCTCGAACCGATGCTGGCGCACCTGAAGCAACAGGGTGCGTTTTCGGTCAAGATGGGTCCGCCGGTGATCATTCGGCGCTGGGAGGCCACGTCGATCAAGAAGGGCATCCAGGACCCGGACGTCAAGCGGCTGCGGGACATCGAGGCCGACTTCATCGAGCCGCGCGCCTTCGAGGTGGCCGACAAGCTGCGCCGCATGGGCTGGCAGCAGGGCGAGGACGGCGGCGCCGGCTTCGGCGACGTGCAGCCCCGCTACGTCTACCAGGTCCCGCTGGCCAACCGGTCCCTGGAAGAGGTCCACAAGAACTTCAACCAGCTGTGGCGCCGCAACATCAAGAAGGCCGAGAAGGCCGGTGTCGAGGTGGTCCAGGGCGGCTACCACGACCTGGAGGAGTGGCAGCGGCTGTACGAGATCACGGCCGTCCGCGACCACTTCCGGCCGCGCCCGCTCTCGTACTTCCAGCGTATGTGGTCGGCGCTGAACAGCGAGGACCCCAACCGCATGCGGCTGTACTTCGCCCGCCACAACGGGGTGAACCTGTCCGCGGCGACGATGCTGGTCGTCGGCGGTCACGTCTGGTACTCCTACGGCGCCTCCGACAACATCGGCCGTGAGGTCCGCCCGTCGAACGCCATGCAGTGGACGATGCTGCGCGACGCCTACGCGCTCGGCGCCACCGTCTACGACCTGCGGGGCATCTCCGACTCCCTGGACGAGACCGACCACCTCTTCGGGCTGATCCAGTTCAAGGTCGGCACGGGCGGTGAGGCCGGCGAGTACCTCGGCGAGTGGGACTTCCCGCTCAACAAGCTGCTCCACAAGGCGCTCGACCTCTACATGTCGCGCCGCTGACCCGCGTTCCACGCCCCACCCTCTCCGTCCCATCCTCTTCGCACACACGGCAGCCACGAGAAAGGTCCCAGGTCCGGCCATGGCGCTCACGCTCTACGTCGACACCGCGCGCTGGCGGGCGCACCACAAGCACGTGCAGGAGCAGTTCCCGGGGCTGGTCCCGGTCTGCAAGGGCAACGGCTACGGCTTCGGGCACGAGCGGCTGGCGGAGGAGGCCACACGGCTGGGCTCGGACGTCCTGGCCGTCGGCACGACGTACGAGGCCGCCCGGATCAAGGACTACTTCGGCGGCGACCTGCTGGTCCTGACGCCCTACCGGCGCGGCGAGGAGCCCGTGCCGCTGCCCGACCGGGTCATCCGCTCGGTCTCCTCCATCGACGGCGTCTACGGCCTGGTGGGCGCGCGCGTGGTCATCGAGGTGATGTCCTCGATGAAGCGGCACGGCATCGCCGAGCAGGACCTGCCGCAGCTGCACGCCGCCATCGAGAACGTCCGCCTGGAGGGCTTCGCCATCCACCTGCCGCTCGACCGCACCGACGGCTCGGACGCCGTCGAGGAGGTCATCGGCTGGATGGACCGGCTGCGCGCGGCCCGGCTGCCGCTGCACACGATGTTCGTCAGCCACCTCAAGGCCGACGAGCTGGCCAGGCTCCAGCAGCAGTTCCCGCAGACCCGGTTCCGCGCCCGTATCGGCACCCGGCTGTGGCTCGGGGACCACGACGCCACCGAGTACCACGGAGCCGTCCTGGACGTCACGCGGGTCGTCAAGGGGGAGCGCTTCGGCTATCGGCAGCAGAAGGCGGCCTCGGACGGCTTCCTGGTGGTCGTGGCCGGCGGCACGTCGCACGGTGTCGGCCTGGAGGCCCCGAAGGCCCTGCACGGCGTGATGCCGCGCGCCAAGGGCGTCGCCCGCGCCGGACTCGCCACGGTCAACCGCAACCTCTCGCCGTTCGTCTGGGGCGGCAAGCAGCGCTGGTTCGCGGAGCCGCCGCACATGCAGGTCTCGATCCTCTTCGTCCCCTCGGACGCGCCCGAGCCGAAGGTCGGCGACGAACTGGTGGCCCACCTGCGGCACACCACTACGCAGTTCGACCGGATCCTCGACCGCTGACGGCGGTCCCTGACGGCCGTCAGGGACGGTCACAGGGATCGCGGCGAGATAACCGGAAGGCCGTACACGGTGAACCGTGTACGGCCTTCGTGCGTTCTCGTGTGCTCCGGGCGGCGTGCCACCACGGGGCGTTCGCTCAGAGTGAACCGCCGTTCCGCTGATCGGTGCCCCACCGCACCTGCGGCCGGTCCTCGTGCGTCGCGGAGACGGGCCGGCGGGCCGCTCGGCCCAGGACGAAGACGTCGTCGGCGCCGTCGAGCACCCCGCCGGAGGGATCGTCGTCACCGGCCCTGCGCACCGGGTCCCGGTCGGGCATGAGGATGTCGCGGACGACCATCACGCAGAGGTACAGCGTGCCCAGCAGGTGCAGTCCGATCGCCCAGTGGTAGCCGTCGGTCGGCAGTCCCTTGTGGGCGTCTCCGCTGGTCGTGTACGCGAGGTACATCCAGATGCCGAGGAAGTAGGCGACCTCGCAGGCCTGCCAGATCAGGAAGTCCCGCCACTTCGGCCGGGCCAGCGCGGCGAGGGGGATCAGCCACAGCACGTACTGCGGCGAGTAGACCTTGTTGGTGAGGATGAAGGCCGCGACGATCAGGAAGGCGAGCTGGGCGAAGCGGGGCCGGCGGTAGGAGGTCAGCGCGAGAGCCGCGACGCCGGCGCAGCACAGCAGCATCAGGAGCATGGCGAGGGTGTTGACGGTCTCGGTGCTGATCGGGTCGTCCGAGTTCTGGGCCAGCACCAGCCAGAAGGACCCGAAGTCGACGCCCCGCTCCTGGCTGAACGTGTAGAACTTCGACCAGCCGTCATAGGCGAAGAGCATCACCGGCAGGTTCACCACGAGCCAGGAGACGACGGCGCCGGTGAGCGCGATGCCGTACTGCCGCCACTTGCCGGCCCGCCAGCACAGGACGAGCAGCGGGCCGAGGACGAGGAACGGGTAGAGCTTGGCGGCCGTGGCCAGGCCCAGCAGGACGCCGAAGGCCAGGGGGCGGCTCCTGGACCACATCAGCATCGCCGCGGCCGTCAGGGCGACCGCCAGCAGGTCCCAGTTGATCGTGGCGGTGAGGGCGAAGGCGGGCGCCAGCGCGATCAGCAGACCGTCCCACGGACGCCGCGCATGGGTCCGGGTGACACAGACCGCGATGACGACCGCGCAGATCATCAACATGCCGGCGTTGACCAGCCAGTACCACTGCTGCTGGTCCTGGAGGCTGCCGCTGCCCGGTGTGATCCAGGAGGCCACCTCCATGAAGACACCGGTCAGCACCGGGTACTCCAGGTACTGCATGTCGCCGGGGATCTTGTCGAAGTACGGGACGAGGTCGTCCGCGAACCCTCTTCCGGTGAACAGGTGCGGGATGTCCGAGTAGCAGGCGTGGGTGTACTGGGAGCTGGCGCCGAAGAACCAGCCGCCGTTGTAGCAGGGCGCCTTCTGGACCAGACCGAGGGCGAACATGCCGATCGCCACGAGCGCGATCACCCGCACCGGCGTCCACCATGACGTCCCGAGCAGGGCCCGTCGGCCGACCGGGCCGCCGATCAGCTCGCTGCCGGCCGCGGCGACCTCGTCGTCCTTGGTCGGCCGCACCGGCTCCGGCCTGGCGCTCGCTTGCGTCGATTCTGCACTGGGCATGGGCCACATCCTGCCGTACGTACCTCGGAAAACGCCGAGGGCCGCCGCACCGAGTCGGTGCGGCGGCCCTGTTTCACGTGAAACATACGGGTGTTTCACGTGAAACGCCCATGCCGGGCGATCCGGGGCTAACCGAAGATGCCCCCGTTCTGGTTACCTCTCGGATCGCCTTCCTCTGTCGTTTCCGAGGCCGAGGGTGATGTCGACGTCTCGTCACCGTCGCCGGGATCACCTGTCTCGGTGCCTCCGTCGCCCTCTTCCTCACAGTTCCAGTCGAAGACGCCACAGGTCTCGCTGGTGGTCGGCGTCGGGCTCTCCTCCTGCCGGGTCTCCGACTCCGTGGGAGTGGGGGTCGGGCTCTCCTCTTCCTTCTCGCTCTCCGTGACCGAGGGGGTCGGGGTGGGCGACGGCTCGTCGTTGACGACCTCACCGATGGGCTCCGGCTTCGGGAACTTCTTCGCCGGCTCGCCCTTCAGCGCCTGCTCCATGTAGTCGTGGAAGATCTCGGACGGGAACGAGGCACCGTGGATCGACTCCTGGTTACCCGTCCCGTACATCTCCAGGAACTGGCGGTTCTTGATGGTCTCGTCGTCCGGGTAGCGGAACATGGTGATCGCGGTCGAGAGCTGCGGGGTGTAGCCGACGAACCAGGCCGACTTGTTGCCGTCGGTCGTACCGGTCTTACCCGCCACTTCCCGGCCCGTGAGCTGGGCGTTGGTACCCGTGCCCTTCTCGACGACGGTCTTCAGCACGTCCGTGACGTTGTCCGCGACCTTCGAGGTGAAGGCCTGCTCGGTCTCGACCTTGTGCGAGTAGATCGTGCCGTCCTTGTCCGTCACCTTCGTGACGGAGAACGGGTCACGCTGCTTGCCGCTGGTGGCGAAGGTGGCGTACGAGCCGGCCATCCGGATCGCGCTGGGGTCGGAGGTACCGATGGAGAAGGAGGGGAACGTCGTACCGGCGAGGCTGTCCTCCAGAAGCCCGGCGCCGAGCGCGGAGTCCTTCACCTTGTCCAGACCGACGTCCATGCCGAGCTGCACGAAGGCGCTGTTGATCGACTCCCGCATCGCCTCACGGAGGTCGATCTCGTAGTCCGGTGCCTCGCCGGCGGAGGCGTTGGCGCCGCCGTCATTGGTCTGCAGCCACTCCTCGCCCTTCTCGTTCTGCCAGACGCTCCCGTCGTAGTTCTTGACCTTCCACTTGTTCTTGCCGGTGTACAGGCTCTTCGGCGAGACGATGGTGCGCTCGTCCTGGGCCTGGACCTCGCCGAGGTCCGGGTCGCGCACGCCGTACGTCATCGCGGCCGCCAGCACGAACGGCTTGAACGTCGAACCGACCTGGGCACCGGTCTGGTCGGCGTTGTTGGTGAAGTGAGTGGTCGCGTCCGCGCCGCCGTAGATGGCCTCGATGGCACCGGTCTCGGGGTTGACCGAAGCACCGCCGAACTGGACGTCGGTGTCCGTCTCGGGCCGCTTCTTCGGGTCGATGTTCTTCTTGTAGACCTTGGTTACGGCGTCTTCCAGCTCCCCGACCTTCTTTTTGTCGAAGGTGGTGTAGATCGAGTAGCCGCCCTGCTCCAGCTGGTTGGAGGTGACCACGTCGTTCTTGAGCAGGGACGCCTTGGCGAGGTCGACCAGGTAACCGATCTGCCCGCTCAGCTGGGTGTTCGAGCGCGGGTTCTGCCACTTCGGCAGCTTGGTGTACTTGGCGCGCTCGGTCGCGTCGAGGTGGCCGTACTCGACCATCTTGTCGAGGGTGTCCTGCATCTGCAGCAGGGCCCGCCTGCTGTTGTCCTTCGGCGTGGCGGCCGTGTCGACGGACTGGGCTCCGGCCGGGTCGTAGTACGTCGCGCCCTTGAGCATCGCCGAGAGGAAGGCGCACTCACCGGGGTTCAGGTCGACGGCGTCCTTGTCGAAGTACGCCCGGGACGCCGCCTGGATGCCCCAGGCGCCGCGGCCGTAGTAGGCGGAGTTCAGATAGCCGGCGAGGATGTCGTCCTTGTCGACGTCCGTGCCCACCTTGATGGACACGAAGATCTCCTTGACCTTGCGGGAGATCGTCTGCGACTGGTCGTCCAGCATGGCGTTCTTCACGTACTGCTGGGTGATCGTCGAGCCGCCCTGGGTGTCGCCGCCCTTGGCCATGTTGAACACGGCGCGCGCGATGCCCTTGGGGTCGATGCCGCTGTCGTCGTAGAAGGTCTTGTTCTCCTGCGAGATGACGGCGTTCTGCATCTCCTTGGGGATCTGCGAGAGGTCGACGATCTGCCGGTTGCGCTCACCGCCCGTGGAGACCATCTGGGTGCCGTCGGCCCAGTAGTAGACGTTGTTCTGCGCCTGCGCGGTCTTGGCGACATCGGGGATGCCGACCATGGCGTAGGCGATGCCCGCCGCGGCGACCATGGCGCCGAAGAAGCCGACGCACAGACCGGAGACGAGCTTCCAGGACGGCACCCAGCGGCGCCACCCGTACTTGTCGAAGCGTGGATAGTCGATGATCCGCTTCTTGCCCGGATCGGGCCGGCGACCGGCCGGAGCGGCCCGGCGGCCGGGCTCGGCCGCGCGGCGTCGGCTGCCCGAGCCGCGCTGGGCCGCGCGACGGGCCTCGGCACGGCTCCCGTATTCGCGTTCCTCACCTCCCCCCGCGTAAGAGCCGGACGGAGACTCTGTGGCGCCTCGCGGTGCCGCGCGGCGGGCGGAGGACGAACCGGACTGGCCGCGTCGGGCCGCGGCACGTCCGCCTCCCTGCGGCTGCGGCGGTTTGCGACGGTGCTCGCTCATCGAACGACTACTCCTCGGGCAGGCGCACCATTGCGCGCCTGGCAACGGCGGCTGGTTTCCGGTCCCCCCGAAGTACGGATGCGGCCGCTGCCGTATTCACCCGTACTGCACCAGGGACGGGGACGCGCTCGGGCGTCACTCGGTTCCTTGTGGTCTGCATGGCGCACAGACTACGCACCGGCAAAACCACCGAGCGCCGAAGTTCACCTCAAATCAGGCAACTTGCTTCCCATGAATCAGCGATGTGATCCCGTTCACGGCCCCACCCCTTGTCGCGCGGGAGGCGCCGTTCTATCGTGCTGATGTATCGAGTCGATACATCAGCACGGCATAAAGACCAGAACGAGCCCGCCGCGACAGCCGTCGGGACGGATCGCGGAAGAGGGAGGCGACGATGAGCCGGCGTTCCGGCATCCTTGAGTTCGCCGTCCTCGGCCTGCTCCGCGAATCCCCGATGCACGGCTATGAGCTGCGCAAACGGCTCAACACGTCGCTGGGTGTGTTCCGCGCGTTCAGTTACGGAACGCTGTACCCCTGCCTCAAGACGCTGGTCGCCAACGGCTGGTTGATCGAGGAGCCGGGGAACACCTCCGAGGCCACCGCCGCCCTGGCGGGACGCCGCGCCAAGATCGTCTACCGGCTGACGGCAGAAGGTAAGGAGCACTTCGAACAGCTCCTCTCCCAGACGGGTCCCGACGCGTACGAGGACGAGACCTTCGCCGCCCGCTTCGCCTTCTTCGGACAGACGTCGCGTGACGTGCGCATGCGCGTGCTGGAGGGCCGCCGCAGTCGTCTGGAGGAGCGCCTGGAGAAGATGCGTGCCTCGCTGGCCCGCACCCGGGAGCGCCTGGACGACTACACCCTCGAACTGCAGCGCCACGGCATGGAGTCCGTGGAGCGCGAAGTGCGCTGGTTGAACGAGCTCATCGAGAGCGAGCGGGCGGGACGGGACCTGCGCGGTTCCGCCTCCGAGGGGCCCGCTCAACAGGACACGACACATGGAGCGCCGGGCGGCCTGCCCCGGCCCGGGGACCGCCCCGGGCCGGATACGCCCGACGACACCGCCACGTGAGCGCCCAGTCAGGGCCTCACTCGTACACACAGGGAGCAACCGGAATGGGTTCGGTTCGCGTAGCCATCGTCGGTGTGGGCAACTGCGCCGCATCGCTGGTGCAGGGCGTCGAGTACTACAAGGACGCCGACCCGGCGGCCAAGGTCCCGGGCCTGATGCACGTCCAGTTCGGTGACTACCACGTCAGCGACATCGAGTTCGTCGCCGCCTTCGACGTGGACGCCAAGAAGGTCGGTCTGGACCTGGCGGACGCCATCGGCGCCTCCGAGAACAACACCATCAAGATCTGCGACGTGCCGAACACCGGCGTGCAGGTCCAGCGCGGCCACACCTACGACGGTCTCGGCAAGTACTACCGCCAGACCATCGAGGAGTCCGCCGAGGCGCCGGTCGACATCGTCCAGATCCTCAAGGACAAGCAGGTCGACGTCCTGGTCTGCTACCTGCCCGTGGGCTCCGAGGCCGCGGCGAAGTACTACGCCCAGTGCGCCATCGACGCCAAGGTCGCCTTCGTCAACGCCCTCCCGGTCTTCATCGCCGGCACCAAGGAGTGGGCGGACAAGTTCACCGAGGCGGGCGTGCCCATCGTCGGTGACGACATCAAGTCGCAGGTCGGCGCCACCATCACGCACCGCGTCATGGCGAAGCTGTTCGAGGACCGGGGCGTCGTCCTGGACCGCACGATGCAGCTGAACGTCGGCGGCAACATGGACTTCAAGAACATGCTCGAGCGTGAGCGCCTGGAGTCCAAGAAGATCTCCAAGACGCAGGCCGTCACCTCGCAGATCCCCGACCGGGACCTCGGCGAGAACAACGTCCACATCGGCCCGTCCGACTACGTCGCCTGGCTGGACGACCGCAAGTGGGCCTACGTCCGCCTCGAAGGCCGTGCCTTCGGCGACGTCCCGCTAAACCTGGAGTACAAGCTGGAGGTCTGGGACTCCCCGAACTCCGCCGGTGTCATCATCGACGCCCTGCGCGCCGCGAAGATCGCCAAGGACCGCGGTATCGGCGGCCCCGTGCTCTCCGCGTCGAGCTACTTCATGAAGTCCCCGCCGGTCCAGTACTTCGACGACGAGGCCCGCGCCAACGTCGAGAAGTTCATCGCGGGCGAGGTCGAGCGCTGAGCCGCTCGCACCCCGCGAACGTCGAGGGTCCCCGAGGCAGTGCGCCCGGGGACCCTCCTCGTATGTGAGGCTGTGCCCCATGGCCGTCGTCCGTGACCTCCGTGTCCTGCTGCGTCTGAAGGGGTTCCGGCGCCTGCTGGCCGTCCGGCTGCTCTCCCAGGGAGCCGACGGCGTCTTCCAGGTCGGGCTCGCCACCTACGTCGTCTTCTCGCCGGAGAAGCAGACCTCCGCCGCCGCGATCGCCTCCGCCATGGCGGTCCTGCTGCTCCCGTACTCCCTCGTCGGCCCCTTCGCCGGCGTCCTGCTGGACCGCTGGCGCCGCCGCCAGGTCTTTCTCTTCGGCAACCTGCTGCGGGCCCTCATGGCCACGGTGACCGCCGCCCTGATGATCGTCTCCGTCCCGGACTGGCTCTTCTACGTCTGCGCCCTGTGCGTCACCGCCGTGAACCGCTTCGTCCTGGCCGGACTCTCCGCCGCACTGCCCCGCGTCGTCGATGCCGAGCGGCTGGTGCTCGCCAACTCACTCTCCCCGACGGCCGGGACCCTGGCCGCCACCGCGGGCGGGGGCCTCGCCGTCGCCGTACGGATCGTCGTCGCCGACACCGACGCCGCCGTGGTGCTGCTGGGCGCGGTCCTCTACCTGTGCGGCGCCCTGGCCGCCCTGCGCATGGCGGTGGAACTGCTCGGACCCGACCGGGCACTGATACGGCCCCGCCTCGCCACGGCCCTCGCCGGCACCGCACGTGACCTGATGGCCGCCGTACGGCACCTCGCCGCTCCCGCCCGTCGGGAGGCCGCCTGGTCGCTCGCCGCGATGACGCTGATGCGGTTCTGCTACGGCGCCCTGCTCGTGATGCTGCTGATGCTCTGCCGGTACTCCCTGACCTCGGACACCGACGAGGGGCTGGCCCTGCTCGGTCTGGCGCTGGGTGTCTCGGGTGTCGGCTTCTTCGTGGCGGCGGTGCTCACTCCCTGGACGGCGGGCCGGCTCGGTCCCGGCCGCTGGATGGCCCTGTGCGCCGCGGTCGCCGCGGTACTGGAACCGGCCCTCGGGCTCCCGTTCACCACCGCACCGCTGATCGCCGCCGCGTTCGTCCTGGGCCTCACGACCCAGGGTTCGAAGATCGCGACCGACACCATCGTGCAGTCGTCGGTCGACGACGCCTTCCGGGGCCGGATCTTCTCCGTCTACGACGTGCTGTTCAACATCGCCTTCGTCGGCGCCGCCGCGGTCGCCGCTCTCATGCTGCCGCCGGACGGCCGCTCGGTACCGCTCGTCGTCACGGTCGCCGTCCTCTACGCGGCGGTCGCGATGGCCATGGCCCGGCGCGCACGCCGGTAGCCACAGATGACTTACAGATGACATCGCGGCGGTGTTTCACGTGAAACACCGCCGCGATGTCATCTGTAAGTCATCTGTGGCTACCGGCGTGCGCGCCGGGCCATGGCCATCGCGACCGCCGCGTAGAGGACGGCGACCGTGACGACGAGCGGTACCGAGCGGCCGTCCGGCGGCAGCATGAGAGCGGCGACCGCGGCGGCGCCGACGAAGGCGATGTTGAACAGCACGTCGTAGACGGAGAAGATCCGGCCCCGGAAGGCGTCGTCGACCGACGACTGCACGATGGTGTCGGTCGCGATCTTCGAACCCTGGGTCGTGAGGCCCAGGACGAACGCGGCGGCGATCAGCGGTGCGGTGGTGAACGGGAGCCCGAGGGCCGGTTCCAGTACCGCGGCGACCGCGGCGCACAGGGCCATCCAGCGGCCGGGACCGAGCCGGCCCGCCGTCCAGGGAGTGAGCACCGCCGCCACGAAGAAGCCGACACCCGAGACACCCAGCGCCAGACCGAGCAGGGCCAGCCCCTCGTCGGTGTCCGAGGTCAGGGAGTACCGGCAGAGCATCAGCAGCATCACGAGCAGGGCGCCGTAGCAGAACCGCATCAGCGTCATCGCGGCGAGCGACCAGGCGGCCTCCCGACGGGCGGGAGCGGCGAGGTGCCGTACGGCGGCCATCAGGTCACGTGCGGTGCCGGCGAGGGCCGTGGCGAGGCGGGGCCGTATCAGTGCCCGGTCGGGTCCGAGCAGTTCCACCGCCATGCGCAGGGCGGCCAGGGCGCCGCACAGGTAGAGGACCGCGCCCAGCAGCACCACGGCGGCGTCGGTGTCGGCGACGACGATCCGTACGGCGACGGCGAGGCCCCCGCCCGCGGTGGCGGCCAGGGTCCCGGCCGTCGGGGAGAGTGAGTTGGCGAGCACCAGCCGCTCGGCATCGACGACGCGGGGCAGTGCGGCGGAGAGTCCGGCCAGGACGAAGCGGTTCACGGCGGTGACGCACAGGGCGCAGACGTAGAAGAGCCAGTCCGGGACGGAGACGATCATCAGGGCGGCGGTCACCGTGGCCATGAGGGCCCGCAGCAGGTTGCCGAAGAGAAAGACCTGGCGGCGGCGCCAGCGGTCCAGCAGGACGCCGGCGAAGGGGCCGACGAGGGAGTACGGGAGCAGCAGGACCGCCATGGCGGAGGCGATCGCGGCGGCGGAGGTCTGCTTCTCCGGCGAGAAGACGACGTAGGTGGCGAGCCCGACCTGGAAGACGCCGTCGGCTCCCTGGGAGAGCAGCCGGACGGCCAGCAGGCGCCGGAACCCCTTCAGACGCAGCAGGACACGGAGGTCACGGACGACGGCCATGGGGCACAGCCTCACATACGAGGAGGGTCCCCGGGCGCACTGCCTCGGGGACCCTCGACGTTCGCGGGGTGCGAGCGGCTCAGCGCTCGACCTCGCCCGCGATGAACTTCTCGACGTTGGCGCGGGCCTCGTCGTCGAAGTACTGGACCGGCGGGGACTTCATGAAGTAGCTCGACGCGGAGAGCACGGGGCCGCCGATACCGCGGTCCTTGGCGATCTTCGCGGCGCGCAGGGCGTCGATGATGACACCGGCGGAGTTCGGGGAGTCCCAGACCTCCAGCTTGTACTCCAGGTTTAGCGGGACGTCGCCGAAGGCACGGCCTTCGAGGCGGACGTAGGCCCACTTGCGGTCGTCCAGCCAGGCGACGTAGTCGGACGGGCCGATGTGGACGTTGTTCTCGCCGAGGTCCCGGTCGGGGATCTGCGAGGTGACGGCCTGCGTCTTGGAGATCTTCTTGGACTCCAGGCGCTCACGCTCGAGCATGTTCTTGAAGTCCATGTTGCCGCCGACGTTCAGCTGCATCGTGCGGTCCAGGACGACGCCCCGGTCCTCGAACAGCTTCGCCATGACGCGGTGCGTGATGGTGGCGCCGACCTGCGACTTGATGTCGTCACCGACGATGGGCACGCCCGCCTCGGTGAACTTGTCCGCCCACTCCTTGGTGCCGGCGATGAAGACCGGGAGGGCGTTGACGAAGGCGACCTTGGCGTCGATGGCGCACTGGGCGTAGTACTTCGCCGCGGCCTCGGAGCCCACGGGCAGGTAGCAGACCAGGACGTCGACCTGCTTGTCCTTGAGGATCTGGACGATGTCGACCGGCGCCTCGGCGGACTCCTCGATGGTCTGGCGGTAGTACTTGCCGAGACCGTCGTAGGTGTGGCCGCGCTGGACCTGCACGCCGGTGTTCGGCACGTCGCAGATCTTGATGGTGTTGTTCTCGGAGGCGCCGATGGCGTCCGCCAGGTCCAGACCGACCTTCTTGGCGTCCACGTCGAAGGCGGCGACGAACTCGATGTCGCTGACGTGGTAGTCACCGAACTGGACGTGCATCAGGCCCGGGACCTTGGCCGCCGGGTCGGCGTCCTTGTAGTACTCGACGCCCTGCACCAGCGATGCGGCGCAGTTGCCCACACCGACGATGGCTACGCGAACCGAACCCATTCCGGTTGCTCCCTGTGTGTACGAGTGAGGCCCTGACTGGGCGCTCACGTGGCGGTGTCGTCGGGCGTATCCGGCCCGGGGCGGTCCCCGGGCCGGGGCAGGCCGCCCGGCGCTCCATGTGTCGTGTCCTGTTGAGCGGGCCCCTCGGAGGCGGAACCGCGCAGGTCCCGTCCCGCCCGCTCGCTCTCGATGAGCTCGTTCAACCAGCGCACTTCGCGCTCCACGGACTCCATGCCGTGGCGCTGCAGTTCGAGGGTGTAGTCGTCCAGGCGCTCCCGGGTGCGGGCCAGCGAGGCACGCATCTTCTCCAGGCGCTCCTCCAGACGACTGCGGCGGCCCTCCAGCACGCGCATGCGCACGTCACGCGACGTCTGTCCGAAGAAGGCGAAGCGGGCGGCGAAGGTCTCGTCCTCGTACGCGTCGGGACCCGTCTGGGAGAGGAGCTGTTCGAAGTGCTCCTTACCTTCTGCCGTCAGCCGGTAGACGATCTTGGCGCGGCGT
This sequence comes from Streptomyces sp. CRN 30, assembly GCF_034105845.1. Taxonomy (NCBI): domain Bacteria; kingdom Bacillati; phylum Actinomycetota; class Actinomycetes; order Kitasatosporales; family Streptomycetaceae; genus Streptomyces; species Streptomyces sp. CRN 30. The sequence goes on from NZ_JAVRHI010000408.1 coordinate 14,268, forward strand.
CCCGCCAGGGCGGCGGTGGCCTCGGAGGTGTTCCCCGGCTCCTCGATCAACCAGCCGTTGGCGACCAGCGTCTTGAGGCAGGGGTACAGCGTTCCGTAACTGAACGCGCGGAACACACCCAGCGACGTGTTGAGCCGTTTGCGCAGCTCATAGCCGTGCATCGGGGATTCGCGGAGCAGGCCGAGGACGGCGAACTCAAGGATGCCGGAACGCCGGCTCATCGTCGCCTCCCTCTTCCGCGATCCGTCCCGACGGCTGTCGCGGCGGGCTCGTTCTGGTCTTTATGCCGTGCTGATGTATCGACTCGATACATCAGCACGATAGAACGGCGCCTCCCGCGCGACAAGGGGTGGGGCCGTGAACGGGATCACATCGCTGATTCATGGGAAGCAAGTTGCCTGATTTGAGGTGAACTTCGGCGCTCGGTGGTTTTGCCGGTGCGTAGTCTGTGCGCCATGCAGACCACAAGGAACCGAGTGACGCCCGAGCGCGTCCCCGTCCCTGGTGCAGTACGGGTGAATACGGCAGCGGCCGCATCCGTACTTCGGGGGGACCGGAAACCAGCCGCCGTTGCCAGGCGCGCAATGGTGCGCCTGCCCGAGGAGTAGTCGTTCGATGAGCGAGCACCGTCGCAAACCGCCGCAGCCGCAGGGAGGCGGACGTGCCGCGGCCCGACGCGGCCAGTCCGGTTCGTCCTCCGCCCGCCGCGCGGCACCGCGAGGCGCCACAGAGTCTCCGTCCGGCTCTTACGCGGGGGGAGGTGAGGAACGCGAATACGGGAGCCGTGCCGAGGCCCGTCGCGCGGCCCAGCGCGGCTCGGGCAGCCGACGCCGCGCGGCCGAGCCCGGCCGCCGGGCCGCTCCGGCCGGTCGCCGGCCCGATCCGGGCAAGAAGCGGATCATCGACTATCCACGCTTCGACAAGTACGGGTGGCGCCGCTGGGTGCCGTCCTGGAAGCTCGTCTCCGGTCTGTGCGTCGGCTTCTTCGGCGCCATGGTCGCCGCGGCGGGCATCGCCTACGCCATGGTCGGCATCCCCGATGTCGCCAAGACCGCGCAGGCGCAGAACAACGTCTACTACTGGGCCGACGGCACCCAGATGGTCTCCACGGGCGGTGAGCGCAACCGGCAGATCGTCGACCTCTCGCAGATCCCCAAGGAGATGCAGAACGCCGTCATCTCGCAGGAGAACAAGACCTTCTACGACGACAGCGGCATCGACCCCAAGGGCATCGCGCGCGCCGTGTTCAACATGGCCAAGGGCGGCGACACCCAGGGCGGCTCGACGATCACCCAGCAGTACGTGAAGAACGCCATGCTGGACGACCAGTCGCAGACGATCTCCCGCAAGGTCAAGGAGATCTTCGTGTCCATCAAGGTGGGCACGGACGTCGACAAGGACGACATCCTCGCCGGCTATCTGAACTCCGCCTACTACGGCCGCGGCGCCTGGGGCATCCAGGCGGCGTCCCGGGCGTACTTCGACAAGGACGCCGTCGACCTGAACCCCGGTGAGTGCGCCTTCCTCTCGGCGATGCTCAAGGGCGCGACGTACTACGACCCGGCCGGAGCCCAGTCCGTCGACACGGCCGCCACGCCGAAGGACAACAGCAGGCGGGCCCTGCTGCAGATGCAGGACACCCTCGACAAGATGGTCGAGTACGGCCACCTCGACGCGACCGAGCGCGCCAAGTACACCAAGCTGCCGAAGTGGCAGAACCCGCGCTCGAACACCCAGCTGAGCGGGCAGATCGGTTACCTGGTCGACCTCGCCAAGGCGTCCCTGCTCAAGAACGACGTGGTCACCTCCAACCAGCTGGAGCAGGGCGGCTACTCGATCTACACCACCTTCGACAAAAAGAAGGTCGGGGAGCTGGAAGACGCCGTAACCAAGGTCTACAAGAAGAACATCGACCCGAAGAAGCGGCCCGAGACGGACACCGACGTCCAGTTCGGCGGTGCTTCGGTCAACCCCGAGACCGGTGCCATCGAGGCCATCTACGGCGGCGCGGACGCGACCACTCACTTCACCAACAACGCCGACCAGACCGGTGCCCAGGTCGGTTCGACGTTCAAGCCGTTCGTGCTGGCGGCCGCGATGACGTACGGCGTGCGCGACCCGGACCTCGGCGAGGTCCAGGCCCAGGACGAGCGCACCATCGTCTCGCCGAAGAGCCTGTACACCGGCAAGAACAAGTGGAAGGTCAAGAACTACGACGGGAGCGTCTGGCAGAACGAGAAGGGCGAGGAGTGGCTGCAGACCAATGACGGCGGCGCCAACGCCTCCGCCGGCGAGGCACCGGACTACGAGATCGACCTCCGTGAGGCGATGCGGGAGTCGATCAACAGCGCCTTCGTGCAGCTCGGCATGGACGTCGGTCTGGACAAGGTGAAGGACTCCGCGCTCGGCGCCGGGCTTCTGGAGGACAGCCTCGCCGGTACGACGTTCCCCTCCTTCTCCATCGGTACCTCCGACCCCAGCGCGATCCGGATGGCCGGCTCGTACGCCACCTTCGCCACCAGCGGCAAGCAGCGTGACCCGTTCTCCGTCACGAAGGTGACGGACAAGGACGGCACGATCTACTCGCACAAGGTCGAGACCGAGCAGGCCTTCACCTCGAAGGTCGCGGACAACGTCACGGACGTGCTGAAGACCGTCGTCGAGAAGGGCACGGGTACCAACGCCCAGCTCACGGGCCGGGAAGTGGCGGGTAAGACCGGTACGACCGACGGCAACAAGTCGGCCTGGTTCGTCGGCTACACCCCGCAGCTCTCGACCGCGATCACCATGTTCCGCTACCCGGACGACGAGACCATCAAGAACCGCCAGTTCCTGGAGATGTACGGGACGGGTAACCAGGAGTCGATCCACGGTGCCTCGTTCCCGTCCGAGATCTTCCACGACTACATGGAGCAGGCGCTGAAGGGCGAGCCGGCGAAGAAGTTCCCGAAGCCGGAGCCCATCGGTGAGGTCGTCAACGACGAGCCGTCGCCCACCCCGACCCCCTCGGTCACGGAGAGCGAGAAGGAAGAGGAGAGCCCGACCCCCACTCCCACGGAGTCGGAGACCCGGCAGGAGGAGAGCCCGACGCCGACCACCAGCGAGACCTGTGGCGTCTTCGACTGGAACTGTGAGGAAGAGGGCGACGGAGGCACCGAGACAGGTGATCCCGGCGACGGTGACGAGACGTCGACATCACCCTCGGCCTCGGAAACGACAGAGGAAGGCGATCCGAGAGGTAACCAGAACGGGGGCATCTTCGGTTAGCCCCGGATCGCCCGGCATGGGCGTTTCACGTGAAACACCCGTATGTTTCACGTGAAACAGGGCCGCCGCACCGACTCGGTGCGGCGGCCCTCGGCGTTTTCCGAGGTACGTACGGCAGGATGTGGCCCATGCCCAGTGCAGAATCGACGCAAGCGAGCGCCAGGCCGGAGCCGGTGCGGCCGACCAAGGACGACGAGGTCGCCGCGGCCGGCAGCGAGCTGATCGGCGGCCCGGTCGGCCGACGGGCCCTGCTCGGGACGTCATGGTGGACGCCGGTGCGGGTGATCGCGCTCGTGGCGATCGGCATGTTCGCCCTCGGTCTGGTCCAGAAGGCGCCCTGCTACAACGGCGGCTGGTTCTTCGGCGCCAGCTCCCAGTACACCCACGCCTGCTACTCGGACATCCCGCACCTGTTCACCGGAAGAGGGTTCGCGGACGACCTCGTCCCGTACTTCGACAAGATCCCCGGCGACATGCAGTACCTGGAGTACCCGGTGCTGACCGGTGTCTTCATGGAGGTGGCCTCCTGGATCACACCGGGCAGCGGCAGCCTCCAGGACCAGCAGCAGTGGTACTGGCTGGTCAACGCCGGCATGTTGATGATCTGCGCGGTCGTCATCGCGGTCTGTGTCACCCGGACCCATGCGCGGCGTCCGTGGGACGGTCTGCTGATCGCGCTGGCGCCCGCCTTCGCCCTCACCGCCACGATCAACTGGGACCTGCTGGCGGTCGCCCTGACGGCCGCGGCGATGCTGATGTGGTCCAGGAGCCGCCCCCTGGCCTTCGGCGTCCTGCTGGGCCTGGCCACGGCCGCCAAGCTCTACCCGTTCCTCGTCCTCGGCCCGCTGCTCGTCCTGTGCTGGCGGGCCGGCAAGTGGCGGCAGTACGGCATCGCGCTCACCGGCGCCGTCGTCTCCTGGCTCGTGGTGAACCTGCCGGTGATGCTCTTCGCCTATGACGGCTGGTCGAAGTTCTACACGTTCAGCCAGGAGCGGGGCGTCGACTTCGGGTCCTTCTGGCTGGTGCTGGCCCAGAACTCGGACGACCCGATCAGCACCGAGACCGTCAACACCCTCGCCATGCTCCTGATGCTGCTGTGCTGCGCCGGCGTCGCGGCTCTCGCGCTGACCTCCTACCGCCGGCCCCGCTTCGCCCAGCTCGCCTTCCTGATCGTCGCGGCCTTCATCCTCACCAACAAGGTCTACTCGCCGCAGTACGTGCTGTGGCTGATCCCCCTCGCCGCGCTGGCCCGGCCGAAGTGGCGGGACTTCCTGATCTGGCAGGCCTGCGAGGTCGCCTACTTCCTCGGCATCTGGATGTACCTCGCGTACACGACCAGCGGAGACGCCCACAAGGGACTGCCGACCGACGGCTACCACTGGGCGATCGGACTGCACCTGCTGGGCACGCTGTACCTCTGCGTGATGGTCGTCCGCGACATCCTCATGCCCGACCGGGACCCGGTGCGCAGGGCCGGTGACGACGATCCCTCCGGCGGGGTGCTCGACGGCGCCGACGACGTCTTCGTCCTGGGCCGAGCGGCCCGCCGGCCCGTCTCCGCGACGCACGAGGACCGGCCGCAGGTGCGGTGGGGCACCGATCAGCGGAACGGCGGTTCACTCTGAGCGAACGCCCCGTGGTGGCACGCCGCCCGGAGCACACGAGAACGCACGAAGGCCGTACACGGTTCACCGTGTACGGCCTTCCGGTTATCTCGCCGCGATCCCTGTGACCGTCCCTGACGGCCGTCAGGGACCGCCGTCAGCGGTCGAGGATCCGGTCGAACTGCGTAGTGGTGTGCCGCAGGTGGGCCACCAGTTCGTCGCCGACCTTCGGCTCGGGCGCGTCCGAGGGGACGAAGAGGATCGAGACCTGCATGTGCGGCGGCTCCGCGAACCAGCGCTGCTTGCCGCCCCAGACGAACGGCGAGAGGTTGCGGTTGACCGTGGCGAGTCCGGCGCGGGCGACGCCCTTGGCGCGCGGCATCACGCCGTGCAGGGCCTTCGGGGCCTCCAGGCCGACACCGTGCGACGTGCCGCCGGCCACGACCACCAGGAAGCCGTCCGAGGCCGCCTTCTGCTGCCGATAGCCGAAGCGCTCCCCCTTGACGACCCGCGTGACGTCCAGGACGGCTCCGTGGTACTCGGTGGCGTCGTGGTCCCCGAGCCACAGCCGGGTGCCGATACGGGCGCGGAACCGGGTCTGCGGGAACTGCTGCTGGAGCCTGGCCAGCTCGTCGGCCTTGAGGTGGCTGACGAACATCGTGTGCAGCGGCAGCCGGGCCGCGCGCAGCCGGTCCATCCAGCCGATGACCTCCTCGACGGCGTCCGAGCCGTCGGTGCGGTCGAGCGGCAGGTGGATGGCGAAGCCCTCCAGGCGGACGTTCTCGATGGCGGCGTGCAGCTGCGGCAGGTCCTGCTCGGCGATGCCGTGCCGCTTCATCGAGGACATCACCTCGATGACCACGCGCGCGCCCACCAGGCCGTAGACGCCGTCGATGGAGGAGACCGAGCGGATGACCCGGTCGGGCAGCGGCACGGGCTCCTCGCCGCGCCGGTAGGGCGTCAGGACCAGCAGGTCGCCGCCGAAGTAGTCCTTGATCCGGGCGGCCTCGTACGTCGTGCCGACGGCCAGGACGTCCGAGCCCAGCCGTGTGGCCTCCTCCGCCAGCCGCTCGTGCCCGAAGCCGTAGCCGTTGCCCTTGCAGACCGGGACCAGCCCCGGGAACTGCTCCTGCACGTGCTTGTGGTGCGCCCGCCAGCGCGCGGTGTCGACGTAGAGCGTGAGCGCCATGGCCGGACCTGGGACCTTTCTCGTGGCTGCCGTGTGTGCGAAGAGGATGGGACGGAGAGGGTGGGGCGTGGAACGCGGGTCAGCGGCGCGACATGTAGAGGTCGAGCGCCTTGTGGAGCAGCTTGTTGAGCGGGAAGTCCCACTCGCCGAGGTACTCGCCGGCCTCACCGCCCGTGCCGACCTTGAACTGGATCAGCCCGAAGAGGTGGTCGGTCTCGTCCAGGGAGTCGGAGATGCCCCGCAGGTCGTAGACGGTGGCGCCGAGCGCGTAGGCGTCGCGCAGCATCGTCCACTGCATGGCGTTCGACGGGCGGACCTCACGGCCGATGTTGTCGGAGGCGCCGTAGGAGTACCAGACGTGACCGCCGACGACCAGCATCGTCGCCGCGGACAGGTTCACCCCGTTGTGGCGGGCGAAGTACAGCCGCATGCGGTTGGGGTCCTCGCTGTTCAGCGCCGACCACATACGCTGGAAGTACGAGAGCGGGCGCGGCCGGAAGTGGTCGCGGACGGCCGTGATCTCGTACAGCCGCTGCCACTCCTCCAGGTCGTGGTAGCCGCCCTGGACCACCTCGACACCGGCCTTCTCGGCCTTCTTGATGTTGCGGCGCCACAGCTGGTTGAAGTTCTTGTGGACCTCTTCCAGGGACCGGTTGGCCAGCGGGACCTGGTAGACGTAGCGGGGCTGCACGTCGCCGAAGCCGGCGCCGCCGTCCTCGCCCTGCTGCCAGCCCATGCGGCGCAGCTTGTCGGCCACCTCGAAGGCGCGCGGCTCGATGAAGTCGGCCTCGATGTCCCGCAGCCGCTTGACGTCCGGGTCCTGGATGCCCTTCTTGATCGACGTGGCCTCCCAGCGCCGAATGATCACCGGCGGACCCATCTTGACCGAAAACGCACCCTGTTGCTTCAGGTGCGCCAGCATCGGTTCGAGCCATTCCTGGAGGTTCGGGGCGAACCAGTTGATGACCGGCCCCTCGGGGAGGTACGCCAGGTAACGCTTGATCTTCGGCAGCTGGCGGTACAGGACGAGCCCCGCGCCGACCAGCTCACCGGTCCTGTCGTCGAACCAGCCGAGGTTCTCCGAGCGCCACTCCGCCTTGACGTCCGCCCATGCCGGGACCTGCATGTGGCTCGCCGACGGCAGGCTCTGGATGTACGCCAGATGCTGCTCTCGGCTGATGGTCCTCAGGGTCAGACTCATTCGGGGCGCTCCTCGGGCTGGTGTGTCCCCATGGGTTCAGGGGCTCCGGCTCTCGCGCGAAGCCTACTGCGCCCGCTGCGCGCCCCGACTGGGCCCACGGCTCCTTTGCTCCGGCCGGGCGGGCGGCTCCGGCCGGGCGGCCGCCGGGGCGCGGGGCCCCGGCCGCCGGAGCGAGGAGCCCCGTGTCAGTCGATGACCCCGCCGAAGAGGCCGCCGTGCGCCATGGCGATGAGGAAGCCGACGCCGGCGGCCCCCATGCCGACGATCAGGCCGAAGCGGCCACGGGTCGTCTCCGAGTTCCACTGGCCGTAGGCGCCGGTGAGGATGCCCACCAGTCCGGCCCAGGAGCTGAGCAGGTGCAGGTGGTGGAAGAACGCGGTGATGAACGCCAGGAAGCCGAGTACCAGCGTGACGGCCATGAGGACGTCCTGGCGCGGATGGGGCTTGCCGTCCGTGGCGAAGAGGCCGCCGGCGGTGTCGGTCCGCATTACTTGTGCCATCGGGCACCTCCTGCGAGAAGCGGCGCATCGTAGCGCCTTACACACCCTTTGTGTACAGATTGTCTGCCTTCGCGGCCGGATTTCAACCGGAAGCCGGTGTGCGGGTACTGTGTACCGTCTGCACCGGTGTCTGCCCAGTACCAGCTCTGAGAGCCCTTCGACGGGCGCTGACAATCGACCGATTGTCAGTGGCCGCTGTTTGACTGGACAGGTACCGAGGCGAACGCATCACAACCCTCCTGCCACGGAACGACCGTGGCCGCTGAGTCCAAAGGAGGTGGGTTCCACATGCGTCACTACGAGGTGATGGTCATCCTCGACCCCGAGGTCGAGGAGCGCGCTGTCTCTCCGCTGATCGAGAACTTCCTTTCTGTCGTCCGTGACGGCGGCGGAAAGGTCGAGAAGGTCGACACCTGGGGCCGTCGTCGTCTCGCGTACGAGATCAAGAAGAAGCCCGAGGGCATCTACTCGGTCATCGACCTGCAGGCCGAGCCTGCGGTCGTCAAGGAGCTCGACCGCCAGATGAACCTGAACGAGTCGGTCCTCCGGACCAAGGTCCTCCGTCCCGAGACCC
>NZ_JAVRHI010000409.1:0-5662 GCF_034105845.1 Streptomyces sp. CRN 30
ACAATCTCACGGCCGGCGCGTCGACGTCGTACGACGTCGACGCGCCGGCCGTGAGATTGTCGATGGGGCAGCTGAAGGCGCTGTTCGAACCCTCGGGCAGATCGCTCTTGGGGATTTCCTCGCAGCCCTTTACGTTTTTGACCGAAAGCCCGTCGAAACCGACCACCAGTAGCCGGACTTTTCCGCTGTCCTTACTCCCCGCATTCTTCACCGAAGCGGTGATCGCCGTTTTGTGCGAGCTGTTGTCGACCGAGATCTTCTCGGAGAGCATGGTCGTCAGTTCGATGCCCGCGGGCGCCTCGTCGACGGCCTTACCCCCCTTGCCGCTCAGGCCGCCCCCGTCGTCCGCGACCGCGGCGCAGGCGAAGATCAGCACTGCCGAACAAGATGCAGTGAGCAGCGACCCTGTGATGGTCGTCGTGCGGCGAGAAACCATTTCCATCCCCCTTGCGTCCCCCTGACCGTGCCCAGAATTCACAGTCCCTGAAGAGGTACCACAAGATTTCTCCGCACTATGCTGGTGCGGCGCAAAGTTGTGACCAATACGCTACTTCGCGGTTCTTCTGTGACGGGTGTTGAAGGGGGAATGGGGGTGCCGGAGATAACGAGGGGCGGTGTTCCAGGAACACTGGTGACCGGTCGCTACCGGCTGGTCCAGAGCATCGGACAGGGCGGAATGGGGCGGGTGTGGCGGGCCGCCGACGAAATACTCGACCGCCAGGTGGCCGTCAAGGAGATGCGCATCGACGGTCTCGACCCGGAGGACAGCCGGACCCGCCGGCAGCGGACCCTGCGGGAGGCCCGCGCCACGGCCCGCATCGACCACCCGGGCGTCGTGCGGGTGTACGACGTCGTGGACGAGGGCGAGCGGCTGTGGATCGTCATGGAACTCGTCGACGGGCGCTCCCTCGAGGGCATCCTGCGCGAGGACGGCCCGCTGCAGGTGCGCGAGGCGGCACGGATCGGCCTCCAGCTGGCGGCGGCCCTGGGTCAGGTGCACGCCGGGGGAGTCCTGCACCGGGACATCAAGCCGGCCAACGTCCTCGTCGAGCGCGGCGGCGGCCACCGGGTGGTGCTCACCGACTTCGGCATCGCCGCGATCCAGGACGCCGAGGCGCTCACGATGGCCGGGATGCTCGTCGGCTCGCCCGACTACATGGCGCCCGAGCGGGTCTCCGGCCGCCCCCAGGGCCCGCCCTCGGACCTGTGGTCCCTGGGAGCCACCCTGTGCGCGGCCCTCGGCGGCACCTCCCCCTTCTCCCGCGCGACGACCCTGGCCACGCTGCACGCGGTGTTGTACGAGGAGCCGGACATCCCCGCCGCGGCGGGCGAACTGCGGGGTCTCCTGGCCGCCCTGCTGGAGAAGGAGCCATCGGTCCGGCCCGGCCTGCGGACGGTGGCCACCGTCCTGGAACCGCTCACGACGGCGGGCATCGCCACCGTCCTGATGGAGCCGGACCCGGAACCCCCGCCCCCTGTGGCAGCCGAGCCGGACACCGACCTGGTCCATCCCGCCCCCCTCACCGACAACGCCTCCTCCGAGGCCACCCCCACCAGCACCCCCGAACTGCCCTCCCCGGGCGCGCCTCCCGACACGGGACCGACGGCGGACCCGGCGAACCTGGCGGACCCGGCGAAGCCGACCCATGCCGCCACCGAACTCTCCCTCGCCCCGCCGCCGCCTCCGGGCCCTCCACCGTCACCGGACCCGGAGGCCCCACCGGCCCCGACGATCTCCTCGGGCCCCCGCCGCCCCCGTCGGCCGCCGCGCACCGGCCGCCGTATCGCCCTGGCCGTCGCGGGAACGGCGCTGGCCGGCGCCGTCGCCGCACTCGTCGTCCCGGCGCTGGGCGGCTCGCCCGAGGACGGTGACCGGGCTTCCCGGTCCCCGTCGGTGTCGGCGTCGGCGTCCACGTCCACCCCCGCCGGCACCCCGACCTCCGCGGCCCCCACCGTCGAGGGCACCTCGCGCCCGCCCACCCTCCCGGCGCTCCCGGCGGGGGCGCGGCGCGAGGCCGGGCTGTACGCGTGGGTTCCGCCCGAGGACTGGCAGCGGGTCGTGGTGAGCGCCGCCGAGATCCACTACGACTCGCCCGACCACACCCAGGAGATCATCGCCAACGCCACTCCGGCCCGCGGTGGCGATCTGCTGGCCCAGTGGCAGGACGCGGAGCGGGGCAGCATCGGCAAGGGCCGCGACTACCGGAGGATCCGCCTGGAGCGGACCACGTTCCGGGGCGCGCCCGCGGTGGCGTGGGAGTACACGGTCACGGCCAAGGGGCTGCCCCGGCACGTCCGGCTGCTCGGCTTCCGCAGCGGCGGCGTCTCGTACGAGATCGACACCTGGTACCACCCGGACACCGAGGAGCGCGCCGTGCCCGTCTACGAGGAGGTCAGGGACACGTTCACACCTTTGTGAGCCGCTCCCGCGGTTCCTGCGGTCGCTTCTTCCTCGTGAACCGCTCCCTGACCAGGGAGACACCGACCACGCCCGCCGCCACCAGCAGCGACAGCAGCAGAATCTCGCGGTTGCCGTGCTCGGTGTCGGTGAGCATGTAGCCCAGCACGAACACGATGACGCCGATCGCCGCCCAGGTCAGGTACGGGTACAGCCACATCCGTACGACGAGCCGCTCCGGCGACTCGCGCTCGATCACCTTGCGCAGCCGCAGCTGCGAGAAGCAGATCACCAGCCACACGAACAGGGCCACGGCGCCCGAGGAGTTGACGAGGAAGAGGAAGACGGAGTCCGGGAAGGCGTAGTTGAGGAAGACCGCCACGAACCCGAAGACCACCGAGGAGAGGATCGCCGTGACCGGCACGCCGCGCCCGGTGGTCCGTGCGAACGCCCCCGGCGCGTCACCGCGCCGGCCGAGGGAGAACGCCATCCGGGAGGCCGTGTAGAGGCCGGAGTTCAGGCAGGACAGCACGGAGGTCAGCACGATGAAGTTCATGAGCTGGCCCGCGTGCGGGATGCCCAGGGAGTCCAGGGCGGCGACGTAACTGCCGTCCTCCTCGATCGACTTCGCGTCCCACGGCAGCAGCGTCACCACGACGAAGATCGAGCCCAGGTAGAAGACGGCGATGCGCCAGATGATGCTGTTGGTGGCCTTGGTGACCGCCCGCTGCGGGTCACCGGTCTCCCCGGCCGCGAGCGTGGGGATCTCGCTGCCCATGAAGGAGAAGACCACGAGCAGCACGCCGACGAGGACGGCGCCGGCCCCGTTCGGCAGGAAGCCGCCGTGGGCGGTGAGGTTGGCGAGGCCCGCCTGCTCGGCGTCGACGCCCGGCAGCAGCCCGAACACGGCGAGCAGCCCGACGACGATGAACACGGCGATCGCCACGACCTTGATGCCCGCGAACCAGAACTCGAACTCGCCGTAACTGCCCACGGAGACCAGGTTGGTCGCGGTCAGCACGATCATCACGATCAGCGCCCAGCCCCACTGCGGCACGGCCGGGATCCAGCCCTCCAGGATCACCGCGCCCGCCGTGGCCTCCACCGCGAGCACCACGACCCAGAAGAACCAGTACAGCCAGCCGATCGAGAACCCGGCCCAGCGCCCGAGCGCCCGGTCCGCGTGCGCGGAGAACGAGCCCGACGTGGGGTTCGCGGCCGACATCTCCCCGAGCATCCGCATCACCAGCACCACGAGGGTGCCGACGAGGAGGTACGACAGGAGGATGCCGGGCCCGGCGGTGGCGATGCCGGAGCTGGAACCGACGAAGAGTCCGGCGCCGATGACACCACCGATGGCGATCATGGAGAGATGGCGGCTCTTGAGCCCGGCCTGGAGGCCGCCGGAGTCACCGGAGTCACCGGAGTCACCGGGGTCTCGGGAGTCGTCGGTGGGTTCCGCCGGTGTCGGCTGCGAGGTCATGGGTCCTCCGTGCAGCTGTTCGGGAGGCACGGACGGGCACCGGTGCCTCGGCTGGTGATCAGTTGAATCAGTACATCTGAGGCTGAACTTGTTTTGTACCTGCGAATTGTGATCGTTACGTGCAGTTTTGCCGATGTATCTCAGTGTTACGTGCGCTGATCGGGTCTCCTACCCCGACAGGCTCCGCCGGAACGGGCGTGTCACACTCGGACCATGCGCGTCTACCTCGGCTCGGATCACGCCGGTTACGAACTGAAGAACCACCTCGTCGAGTGGCTCCGGGCCGCCGGCCACGAGCCGGTCGACTGCGGCCCCCACATCTACGACGCCCAGGACGACTACCCGCCGTTCTGCCTCCGCGCCGCCGAGCGGACGGCCGCCGACCCGGACTCCCTCGGCATCGTGATCGGCGGCTCGGGCAACGGCGAGCAGATCGCCGCCAACAAGGTCGCCGGCGTCCGCGCGGCCCTCGCCTGGAGCGCGGAGACCGCGGCACTGGGCCGTGAGCACAACGACGCGAACGTCATCGCGGTCGGCGCCCGCATGCACTCCCAGGACGAGGCGACGTCGTTCGTCGAGACCTTCCTGACCACGCCGTTCTCGAACGACGAGCGCCACATCCGCCGCATCGAGATGCTCGCGCGGTACGAGACGTCGGGTGAGCTGCCCCCCATCCCGGCCCACCACCCGCAGGCGCCTCAGGCGTAGCACTCCCGCACCACGGCACACTCCTGTAGGCCCACACCTGTGGGCCTACAGCTGTTGATCCACCCCGCGCACCCACCGGAGGCCCCCGTGCCCGAAGGGCACACCATCCACCGCCTCGCCCAGGACCATTTCGCGGCGTTCGGCGGCCGCACCGTCCGCGTCACCAGCCCCCAGGGCAAGTTCGCGGACGCCGCGGCCCTGCTCGACGGCACGGTGCTCACCGCGGCCGAGGCCCACGGCAAGCACCTCTTCCTCCGCTTCGGCCCCGCGGAGGCCGGGAACTGGGTCCACATCCACCTCGGCCTCTTCGGCAAGGTCGGCTTCGGCCCGGCGCCCGCCCCCGCGCCCACCGACACGGTCCGCCTCCGGCTCGCCGACGACACGTCGTACATGGACCTCCGCGGCCCCACCACCTGCGCGCTGATCACCGAGGACGAGAAGGACGCCGTACACGCCCGCCTCGGCCCCGACCCCCTGCGCCCGGACGCCGACCCGGCGGCGGCGTACCGGCGGATCTCCCGCAGCCGTACGAGCGTCGCCGCCCTGCTCATGGACCAGAAGGTGATCGCGGGAGTCGGCAACGTCTACCGCGCCGAGGTCCTCTTCCGGCACGGCGTCGACCCGTACCGCGCGGGCAAGGACCTCCGCCCCGGCGAGTGGGACGCGATCTGGGCCGACCTCGTGGAACTCATGCGCGAGGGTGTGCGCAACAACCGCATCGACACCGTCCGCCCCGAGCACCTCCCGGAGGCCATGGGGCGTCCGCCGCGCGTCGACGACCACGGCGGCGAGGTGTACGTGTACCGCAGGGCGAACCTGCCCTGCCACATCTGTGGCGGCGAGATCCGCACCGCCGGTCTCGCCGCCCGCAACCTTTTCTGGTGCCCGGGCTGCCAGCAGGCCTGACCGGCGGGCGCGACCTTCGCGACAGGCCTAGGGCCTGTTGCGAAAGTCCCGCCTGCCGGGCGACGCCATGCACGCACTCTCGCCGCACCGGGCCCAGACCCGAGTACATCCAGTACGAGGGTCTGGGCCCGGCACGGCGAGAGCACGCACCTGACGCCGCCCGGCCC
>NZ_JAVRHI010000410.1:0-6660 GCF_034105845.1 Streptomyces sp. CRN 30
GTGGTGCTGGAGGTGGGAGTGGTCGGGGAGCCAGCGGCCCGAGCGCGGGTTGAGGTGCAGTCGCTGGGTCTCCTCCCGGCCGTCGCTGCCGCTCTGCCACGGGTAGAGGGCGCCGCGCCGGCCGAGGGCGCGGGCCGCCGCGCGGGCCCGTTCCAGCCGGCGGTGCCGGTAGTGCAGCAGCCCCCGGGAGACCTCGGGAAAGTGCAGGTTGAGGTAGGGCAGGACGAACAGCTCGTCCCAGAAGACGTGCCCGCGGTACGCCTCCCCGTGCAGGCCGCGGGCCGGGACACCGACATCGAGGTCGGCGGTGTGCGGGGAGAGGGTCTGCAACACGTGGAAGAGGTGCAGGCGCAGGATGGCGCCCGCCTCGCCGGGGACCTCCAGTCCGGCGCGGCGCCACAGCTGGGACCAGGCGGTGCCGTGGGTGCGCACGAGGCTGTCGAAGCCCGGGGCGCCGCCGACCCGGTCGACGGCGGCCTGGAGCGGGTCGCTGATCGCCGGGTCGCGCGAGGTGTGCAGGGCGACCGCCTTGTCGACGACGGCGGGCTCCCGGCCGGGTCCGAGCCGCAGCCGCAGGGTCTGGGTGGCGCGGGGCCCGTCCCGCCCCGGCTCCACCGGCACACCCGCCGTCACCCGGGAGGCGAGGCCGACGCGGATGTCGGAGGTACGGGTGCGGCAGCGCAGCCACACCGTGCCGCCGCCCGCGTCGCCGGTGTGCACATGGGTGAGGTGACGGCCCTCCAGCTCCCGGTAGCGCGGCACACCGGAGTTGGTGACGCCTCCGTCGAGCGCCGCTTCCACCTCGAGCTCCAGCTCCGCGGACTCGGCCGTGAACTCGGTGCGCAGAGCCGCCAGATGGGGGTCGCCCATGTGCGCCAGCCGTACCTGGCGGACGGCGAGGACGCCGTGTTCCCCGAGGCCGAAGCGGGTGCGGCGCTCCAGCAGCCCACCGTCCAGGTGCACCGTCTGCCGGTGGCCGAGGACCGGTGCGGTGTCGGGCGTGAGCCACGGGCCGTCCGCGACGCGGAACCGCAGCGGCAGCCAGTCCGGCAGGTTGACCATGTCCTCGTTCTCGATGGTCCCGACGTTCCCGACGGCCCCGACGTTCCCGACGGCCCCGGCGTTCCCGACCTCCCGCCCCGCGACGGACGAGGTCAGCCGGTTGTAGCAGCCGGCGACGTAGGTGGCCGGGTAGTGCACGTCGTCCGCGGCGCACTCGGGCAGCGCGCCGCGGGTGGCGAAGTACCCGTTGCCGAGCGTGCACAGCGATTCCCGCAGCCGCTCCCCGGCGGGGTCGTAGCCGTGGTACTCCCAGGTGGCGGCGGGGGTCGCTGTCATGTCGGCGCTCAGCCCTCCCAGGACCAGTCGGCGACCTCCGGGAGGTCGACGCCGTGTTCGCGGATGTAGGCGTGGTGGCGGAGCCGGACGTCCTCCATGCGCTGGCGGACGGCGGCGGCGCGCACCACGAGGCCGGGCACCCGGTCGATGACGTCCATGACCAGGCGGTAGCGGTCCATGTCGTTGCCGAGCACCATGTCGAACGGGGTGGTCGTGGTGCCGATCTCCTTGTAGCCGCGCACGTGGAGGTGGTGGTGGCCGTTGCGCCGGTAGGCCAGGCGGTGGATCAGCCAGGGGTAGCCGTGGTACGCGAAGATGACCGGCTTGTCGGCGGTGAACAGGCCGTCGTACTCGAAGTCGCTCATCCCGTGCGGGTGTTCGCCGCTCGGCAGCAGCCGGGCGATGTCGACGACGTTGACGACCCGGACGGCCAGCTCGGGCAGGTGGTGGCGGAGCAGCTGGGCGGCGGCGAGCACCTCCTGGGTGGGGACGTCGCCCGCCGAGGCCAGCACCACGTCGGGTTCGCGGGAGCCGTCCTCGGTGCCGGCCCACTCCCAGATGCCGGCGCCGCGCGCGCAGTGCGTGCGGGCCTCGTCCATGGTCAGCCAGTCGTAGCAGGGCTGCTTGCCGGCGACGATGACATTGACGTAGTCGCGGCTGCGCAGGGCGTGGTCGGCGACGGAGAGCAGGGTGTTGGCGTCCGGCGGCAGGTAGACCCGTACGGCCTCGGGGCTCTTGTTGAGGATGTGGTCGACGAAGCCGGGGTCCTGGTGGGAGAAACCGTTGTGGTCCTGGCGCCAGACGTGCGAGGTGAGCAGGTAGTTGAGGGAGGCGATGGGGGCGCGCCAGGGCAGCCGCCGGGTCACCCGCAGCCACTTGATGTGCTGGTTGACCATGGAGTCGACGATGTGGACGAACGCCTCGTAGCAGGAGAACAGCCCGTGCCGGCCGGTGAGGAGGTAGCCCTCCAGCCAGCCCTGGCAGGTGTGCTCGGAGAGGATCTCCATCACCCGGCCGTGCGGGTCGAGGTCCTCGTCGACGTCGAGGGTCTCCTCCTGCCAGGCCTTGCCGCTGGCCGCGTAGACGGCCTGGAGGCGGTTGGAGGCGGTCTCGTCGGGGCCGACGAGGCGGAAGTCGCGCCGGTCGGCGGTGGCGGCCATGACGTCGCGGAGCACGTCGCCGAGGACCCGGGTGGGCTCGTGCAGGGCGGTGCCGGGCTTGTCGACGGCGACGGCGTACTTGTCCAGCGGCGGCAGCGGCAGTTCGCGCAGGAGCAGCCCGCCGTTGGCGTACGGGGTGGCGCCGAGGCGGCGGGGGCCCTCGGGGACGCCGCGCAGCACGGCGGGGCGGGGCGCGCCGTCCTCGTCGAAGAGTTCCTCGGGCCGGTAGGAGCGCAGCCAGCTCTCCAGTTGCCGGAGGTGGTCGGGGTTGTCGCGGACGGCGGAGAGGGGGACCTGGTGGGCGCGCCAGGTGTTCTCCACGGGCTTGCCGTCGACCTCGGCGGGGCCGGTCCAGCCCTTCGGGGTGCGCAGCACGATCATCGGCCAGCGGGGCCGCTCGCCGGAGGCGTCCTCGCGGGCTCCGCGCTGGATCGCGGCGATGCGGTCGAGCGCGGTGTCCATGGCGTGGGCCATGGCGCGGTGCACGGCGGCCGGGTCGTCGCCGGTGACGTGCAGGGGGTCGTGGCCGTAGCCGCGCAGCAGCTCGTCCAGTTCGGACTCGGGGAGCCGGGCGAGGACGGTCGGGTTGGCGATCTTGTACCCGTTGAGGTGCAGGACCGGCAGGACGGCGCCGTCGTGCACCGGGTCGAGGAACTTGTTGGAGTGCCAGGAGGTGGCGAGCGGGCCGGTCTCCGCCTCGCCGTCGCCGATGACACAGGCGACAACGAGGTCCGGGTGGTCGAAGGCGGCACCGTAGGCGTGCGAGAGGGAGTAGCCCAGTTCGCCGCCCTCGTGGATGGAGCCCGGTGTCTCGGGCGCGACGTGGCTCGGCACGCCGCCCGGGAACGAGAACTGCCGGAACAGTCGGCCCATGCCGGCCGCGTCCCGCGTGATGTCGGGGTAGGTCTCGGTGTAGGTGCCCTCCAGCCAGGAGTTGGCGAGGACGGCGGGCCCGCCGTGGCCGGGTCCCCAGACGCACAGGGCGTCGAGGTCGCGGGCCTTGATGACCCGGTTGAGGTGGGTGTGGACCAGGTTGAGGCCGGGTGAGGTGCCCCAGTGCCCGAGCAGCCGGGGCTTGACGTGCTCGGGGCGGAGCGGCTCGGTGAGCAGGGGGTTGGCCAGGAGGTAGATCTGGCCGACGGCGAGGTAGTTCGCGGCGCGCCAGTGGGCGTCCAGGACGGACAGTTCCTCGTCGGTGAGCCGGTCGGGCGCCTCGTGCGGATCGGCGGACATCGGGGGTCCTTTCCGTGTCGGAGCAGCGGTCGGCCGGGGGTGGACCGTGGTGCCGCCGGTGCGGGCCGCCGGGAGGGCAGGCGAGAACCGGGGCGCCCGGTGCACATCCCACCACCCTGCGCGGGCCCGCCGGGTACCCGACAGGGCCGTTCGGGTCACTTGTGAACCCCGAACGGGGGCCGAGGCCGGACCCCGGACGGGGCGGACGTCGGGGCCGGCCGGAACGGGGCGGAGGTCAGAGCCCGGCGCGGCGGAGGTCAGAGCCCGGCGCGGCGCGCGAGGGGGCTCGCGAGGGGCGCGTCCGGGGGCGAATTTTGCATGGCGTGCATCTTTGCATAGCATGCAACTTATGTCGGAGGGGAGTGCCGCGGGGGGCGGTCTACGAGAGCGGAAGAAGCGGGCCACGCGGGCCGCTCTTACCGAGGCGGCGGTGCGCCTGGCAGCCGAGCACGGGGCCGAGAAGGTCACCGTGGAGGCGATCAGCGCCGCCGCCGGCGTCTCCGTGCGGACCTTCTTCAACTACTTCGACACCCGCGACGACGTCTTCGTGCTGACCGGCGCCGAGACCGGCGCCAACGTACGCAAGGCGCTGCTCGCCGCACCGGCCGGGCTGACCCCGCTCCAGGCCCTGCACGAGGCCATGGTCTCCGAACTGGCCGAGGCCGAGCAGCAGCACGAACTGTGGCGGCTGCACGGCAAGGTGCTGCGCGAGGCGCCGCACCTCCTCGTCCGCGTCCTCGGCGCGCACATGGCCGACGAGACGGAACTGGCTGAGGCGGTCGCCGAGCGCCTCAGCGGCGGCGGGCGGACCACCGCCGACGCGGAGGCCCCGGAGGCCCCAGAAGCCCCGGAGGTCCCAGAAGCCCCGGGGGCGCCGGCCGCCTCCGCCGAGGAACGGCGCAACGCGCTGGAGCTGTACCCGCGGCTGCTCGCCGCGGTGGCGGTCACCGCCGTCCGGGTCAGCGTCGACCACTGGTGCGCCCGGCAGGAGGAGCGCGCCTTCAACGAGGTGTTCCGGGAGGTCTTCGGCCTCCTGGCCGCCGGACTCCCGGCGCCGCCCGCGTAGTCCACCCCCGCACCGACCGCCCGGCCCCGCGCCGCGGGCGGTGCCCGCTGTCCGACCCCGCGCGCCCGGGGACGCCCGTCGTGGGCGCCCGGCCGGTCCGCGGGGCCACCGATCACCACCACCGTTCGAACACCGTCGGACTCGTCGAAAGAGAAGTCGTGACCACACCGCAGGCGCCCGCCGAAGCGCCGTCAGGCTCGATGAGCCAGAAACAGATACTCCAGGCCATGTCCGGCCTGATGGCCGGCATGTTCGTCGCCATCCTCGCGGGCACCGTGGTGTCCAACGCGCTGCCGACGATCATCGCCGACCTGGGCGCCAGCCAGTCCTCCTACACCTGGGTCGTCACCGCCGAACTGCTGGCGATGACCGCGACGGTGCCCCTGTGGGGCAAGCTGTCCGACCTCTTCAACAAGAAGCTGCTGCTCCAGCTCTCGCTGTGCATGTTCGTGATCGGCTCGCTGCTGGCCGGCTTCTCCCACGACACGACGCTGCTGATCTTCAGCCGGGTCGTGCAGGGCATCGGTGCCGGTGGTCTGACCGCCCTCGCCCAGGTCGTCATGGCCGCCGTCATCCCGCCCCGCGAGCTGGGCAAGTACTCCGGCATCTTCGGTGCCGTCTTCGCCGTCGGCACCGTGGCCGGACCGCTCATCGGTGGTGTGCTCGTGGACACCGACTGGCTGGGCTGGCGCTGGTGCTTCTTCATCGGCGTGCCGTTCGCGCTGCTCGCCATCTTCCTGTTGCAGCGCACCCTGAAGCTGCCCACCGTCAAGCGCCAGGTGAAGATCGACTGGCTCGGCGCCTTCCTCATCGTCGCCGGTGTCTGCGCGCTCCTGATCTGGGTGTCGCTGGCGGGCAACCAGTTCGACTGGGCCTCCTGGCAGACCGGCGCCCTCGTCGCCGGCGGCGTGGTGCTGCTGCTCCTCGCCGTCCTGGTCGAGACGCGCGCCGCCGAACCGGTCATCCCGCTGGACATCTTCAAGAACCGCACGGTCACCCTGACCACGGTCGCCAGCCTCCTCGTCGGTGTCGCCATGTTCGGCGGTACGGTCTTCCTCTCGCAGTACTTCCAGGTCTCGCTCGGCAAGTCGCCGACCATCGCCGGTCTGATGAGCCTTCCGATGATCCTCGGCCTGCTGGTGTCGTCCACCGTCGCCGGCCAGGTCATCAGCCGCACCGGCAAGTGGAAGCGGTACCTGGTCGCGGGCGCGGTCATCATGAGCGCCGGTCTGGCCCTGCTCTCCCTGATCGGCGCGGACACCCACTTCGGGCTGCTCAGCGTCTACATGGCCGTCCTCGGTGTCGGCGTCGGCATGCTGATGCAGAACCTGGTGCTCGCCGCGCAGAACGACGTCCCGGCCGCCGAGCTCGGCGCCGCGACCTCCGTGCTGTCCTTCTTCCGTTCCATGGGCGGCACCATCGGTACCAGCGTCCTCGGCGCGATCCTCGCCAACCGGGTGACCAGCGAGATCACCAAGAGCCTGGAGCAGGCGGGCGCCGCCGGTGCGGCGGGCGGTTCCTCGTCCGGCGGCGAGGGTGCCCTCCCCGACATGTCCACGCTGACCGGCCCGATGCGGGAGATCGTGGAGCACGCCTACGGGGTCGCCACCGCCGACCTGTTCCTCGTCGCGACGCCGTTCGCGCTGCTGGCGCTGGTGGCCGTGGCCTTCATCAAGGAGAAGCCGCTGAAGACCACCAGCGGCCTGGAGCGGCTCGCCGAGGAGTCGGGCGACGCCGCGCCGGCCGACCGGGGACCGGCGGCTCCGGTCGCCTGACCCGCGTCCCGGCAGCACCACCGTATGCGCGGGGCCGCCCGCCCCTTCGAAGGGGCGGGCGGCCCCGCGCATACGGTGGTGCTGCCGG
>NZ_JAVRHI010000411.1:0-2785 GCF_034105845.1 Streptomyces sp. CRN 30
CGCCCAGGACTGCATCAAGAAGGTCGAGGTCGTCGAGTACGAGGAGCTCGGCATGGAGGCCGTCTGGAAGATCGAGGTGGAGGACTTCCCGGCGTTCATCGTCGTGGACGACAAGGGCCACGACTTCTTCAAGGACCCGGCTCCGGCTCCGACGTTCACGTCGATCCCCGTCCGGGGGCCCGGCCTCGGCTGATCCGGCGACCGGACGAACCGAGAGCCCCCGGCCGACGCCGGGGGCTTTTCGCGTCAGCACCCGTTCTCTCCGTCGCAGTGGCCGGATCCGCCCTTCCCCGGCCCGCTCCGCGGCCGGAACGGACCGGTCGGTCACATCCGATGCCCCTCGCCCACTGGTCGGCGGCAGTGGGTGGCGGTGGCGGAGGGAGGCGACCGGTAGCCATTTCGCAGTCGGCTGGTTGTTCGCAGCCTTCACGAGTAAAGGTTCAACCAAGACGGCGACCGCGTTCGCGATGACATCCCCACTGGTCATCCACGTACTCCTCACGATTCACTGCCGCGTCGACAGGTTCACAGTCGCATCGCCACGCGAACATTTCACACGATGGTAACCACACAATCACTCAGCGCATCCGCCGACATGATCGACTTCTGGCGACAGACCTGAATCGGCCCAGGAGGCTGGAAATGGATGTAGTGCGGCAGTCGGCGCAGGCCGGCCGGGTGGTCGTCTGGGAGGAGTCCGCCCGCGACGGCGCCCAGGCCAAGACGCTCATGACTCCGGAGTTCCGGGTGCGGCTGGCCCACGAGACGGGCCGCGTCTTCGGTGCGGACGGGCCGCGGCACGTGGTGTTCGCCGCGGGCTTCCCCGCGGTGTGCGACGAGGAGTTCGAGGCCGTACGCCGGGTCGCGGCCGAGGCCGGGGAAGCGGTCAGCGTGGCCGCGGTGTGCCGGGGCGCGGCCCGGGACGTCGAGCAGGCCGTCGCCTCGGTGCGGGGCACCCCCAACGCGCGGGTGATGGTGGTCGTCCCGGCCTCCGAGGCGATGGCGCAGGTGATGGTCCACAAGACGGCCGAAGAAGCCCTCCGGGGAGGGGTCGAGCTGGTCGAGCTGGCACGTGGCCTGGACGACACGGTCGCGGTGGACATCTGCTTCGCCGACGCCTCCCGCGCCGACGCCTCCCTCATGAGCGATTACGCGCAGGCCATGACGGACGCCGGTGCGGGCCTGGTGATACTCGCCGACACGGTCGGCGCCCAACTGCCCGACGCGTGCCGTGACATGTTCGCCGCGGTGCGGGCCGGGACCGGCGAGGACGTGGTGCTCGGCACCCACCTGCACAACGATCTCGGGCTCGGGCTGGCCAACACGCTGCAGGCGCTGGGCACCGGGGTGCGCATGGTGTCCGGTTCGTGGCTGGGCATCGCCGAGCGGGCCGGCCTGGTCGCCACCGAGCAGTTGCTGTTCCTGCTCGCCCGCCACGCCGAGGAGTTCCTGGGCGCCGGCGCGACGCCCTGGTGGACCGCCCCCGACCTGAGGCGGCTGCCTGCGATCGCACGGATGGTGGCCGAGGAGACCGGGATTCCGCTGAGCGTGACCACTCCGATCGTCGGCACAGGGGTGGGCACGATCTCCACCGGTACGCCGTTCGTCCACCCGCAGCTCTTCCAGCCCTACGACCCGGCCGAGGTGCTGGGCGTCCAGCCGAAGGTCCTGCTGACGCAGCTGGCCAGCGCCCGCGTCATCACCGCCGCCGCCACCCGCCTCGGTCACGACCTGGACCGGGACCAGACCCGCGCGGCGATGGCCTGGGTCAAGGCACGTGCCTTCCGCACCGGCACGGCCGTCGTGGACGACGCCGCCTTCGCCGACTATCTCGAGGGCCTTACCCACACCTCCCGGATCAGCGCATGACCGGACCGCTGGAAGGGCGTGCGGATCACGTACCGGTATCGCTGGCGCGGGCCGCGCAGGTCCTGCGTGACGGGGCGGCCGTGGTGATGCCCAACCCGGCGCCGCTGACGCACGTCGTCGTCTCCCCCCGGCCCCGGACCGTGAACGAGGCCAAGGGCCGCCCCGCCGACCAGCCGGTGGCCCTGTTCGCCCACCACCCCGACACGCTGCGCGCCCTCGACGGCGTCTGGGACCTGGGACCCGAACGGCGGGCGACGGCCCGGTGGCTGCTGCTGGAGGAGCGTCTCACCGTCCTGGTTCCGGTGCGCACCGGCATCGACCTGCCCCACTGGGCGGCCCCGGCGGTGAAGGACGGCTGGATGCTGCTGTTCGGCGCCCGGTGGGAACCCCTGCGACCCCTGCTGGACGAGCACCCCGTGCTGTACGTCAGCAGCGCCAACCGTACGGGCCGGCCTCCGGCCGCCACCACGGCGGACGCGCTGGAGATGTTCCCCGACACGGTTCCCGTCCTGGCTCTCCCGGAACAGGAACCGGATGAGCCGTACGCGGCGCCGGCCGGCACGGAGCGGCGCGCCACGACGACCGTGCGCCTGCATCCGGACGGCCGGTTCGAGCTCCACCGGCACGGCGCCCAGGACCAGCACCACGCCGATCCGGACGGGTACCTGCGGCAGCTGCGGGCGCGGTACACGCAGGCCGCCTCCTGAACCGATCGCCCTCGCCGCCGCTCGGAGCGGGCGGGGGCGATCAGTCGTGCGGTGTCTGCCCGATGATCGCCCGCAGCGCGGCGAGGTGCCCGTGGTACGCCTCGCGCCCGCGCGGGGTCAGGCGCAGCCAGACGCGCTGACGGGTGGCGCGTACGGCCTTGCGCTGCTCGACGTATCCGGCGGCGATGAGGGCGCCCGCGTGCTTGCTC
>NZ_JAVRHI010000412.1:0-26116 GCF_034105845.1 Streptomyces sp. CRN 30
CGCGCACCGACCCGGAGGCGGTGCGGGCGGTGGCGGCGGGGCGGGTGGCGTTCGCCGGCCGCGTGGCGGGCCGGGGCGTCGTCTCGGTGGACCTGGCGGACACGGGCGGCCCGCCCCTGCGTACGACGTACGAACCGGTACGCCCCTCGGTGGAGAAGGGCGACACCGTCACGGCCGGTGCCCCGGTCGGCGCGGTGGAGGCGCCGGGCGCCCACTGCCCCGCGGGCTGCCTGCACTGGGGACTGCGCCGCGGCGACACCTACCTGGACCCGCTCTCCCTGCTGCCGCCGTGGCTCCTGCGCACGGGCCCGTCGAGACTGCTCCCGGTCCTGGGCGTCCCGCTGCCGTCGGCCGGGCGGTCCGGCGACGGCCGAGCCGCCGGCCTGTCGAGGGAACCGGGGCCGTTCAGCCCCCGACCCCCCGCAGCACCATCGACACGGCCGCCTCCGTGATCACCACGGGGTCCTCCGCCGCGCCCAGCTCGATGCGGCGCACGGAGGCGTCGACGACGCCCTGGAGCAGCATCGCCGCGAGCCGCGGCTGCCGGTGGCCCATCTCTCCGAGCGCCTCGACGATCATCGCCACGAGCCCGCCGTGCGCCGCGCGGATCTTCTCCCGGGCCCCGGCGTCCAGCTCGCTGGCCGAGATCGCGACGACGGCCCGGTGGCGCCGGTCGCCGACCAGCTCCAGCTGCTTGCGCACGTACGCCTCGACCTTGGCCTCCGGCGGCCCGGCCGCGGCCATCGCGGCCTCCACCTCGGCCGCCCAGACCGGGAAGTCGACCGCGCACAGCTCCTCGACGACCGCGGCCCGCGAACGGAAGTACTCGTACACGGACGAGCGCGCGAGGCCCGTCCGCTCGGCGAGGGCGGGGAAGGTCAGCGCCTCCGTCCCGCCGTCGGACAGCAGGGAGCGTGCCGCGTCCAGCAGGGCGGCACGCTGCATCGACCGGTGCTCGGCCACGGAGGCCGCTCGAATCCTTGGCACGTCAACCACTCTACGGACGCACCACCCCGGATGGGAGACACCGCCCCCGACCGGCCGGTCACAACCGCGTCGGCATCATGGTCATCGGACCAGGTCAGCGACCGAATCCGGCCAGCTTCGCGCGCAGTTGCAGCACCGACTTGGTGTGGATCTGGCTGACCCGGCTCTCGGTGACGCCGAGCACATTGCCGATCTCGGCCAGTGTGAGGCCCTCGTAGTAGTAGAGCGTGACGACGGTCTTCTCCCGCTCGGGCAGTGTGTTGATCGCACGGGCGAGGAACCGCCGCAGCTCCCGGTCCTCGGCGACCTCCACCGGGTTGTCGGCGGCGGTGTCCTCCAGCGTGTCCATGAGGCTGAGCCGGTCGCCGCCCCCGTCGCCGCCGACGTGCAGCAGTTCCTCCAGTGCCACGACGTTGGCCAGCGACAGCTGGCTGAACACCGTGTGCAGCTCCTCCACCGCGATGCCCATCTCGTCGGCCACCTCCCCCTCCGAGGGGGTTCGCCGCAGCCGGGCCTCCAGCGTCGCGTAGGCCCGCTCGACGTTGCGCGCCTTCTGCCGCACCGAGCGCGGGATCCAGTCCAGCGCCCGCAGCTCGTCGATCATCGCGCCCCGGATGCGCGTGATCGCGTACGTCTCGAACTTGATCTCCCGGTCGAGGTCGAACTTCTCGATCGCGTCGATCAGCCCGAAGACCCCGGACGACACGAAGTCCGCCTGTTCGACGTTGGGCGGCAGCCCCACACTCACCCGGCCCGCCACGTACTTCACCAGGGGCGAGTAATGCAGGATCAGCTGTTCCCGCAGGCGCTCGTCCCCCGTCGTCTTGTACGACCGCCACAGCTCGTCGAGCGTCGAGGGGGCGGGCGGCCGCACGCTGCCACCGTCGCGGGCGGCTGGGGGGAGCGCCGCCCGTCCGGGCCCGGAGGTGTGCTGGGGCATTCGTCGCCTTGTGCCGTTCTGCCGTGTTCTGGTGCCGTCTGTAAACCGCTGGTCCGATGTCTGTCCGATGTCTGGATGATGCCTGTCTGCGCGGGGAACTTCGTGAGCGTAGCGTGACTGGCACGTCGCGGTGCGCGAAGTATGCGCTGCGGAGGGTGCGCAGATACGTTCCGCTTGACGCTCTCCCGGGACACCCCCATCGCTCTCCGTGATCACTCGAACATCTCAACTGCGGGGAATCCCAAGGGCGTAGGGGTTCCCCCGGACGGCCGAACACGCTCGGTCAGCACGTGTCATGAGCGGTCCGGCCGGAGATCATCGCCTGGCGTGTCAACTTCCAGCCGTCGTCGTGTCGTTCGACGTAACCGAGTGCTCGAAGCTCGTACAGCCTCGCGATCGCGTCGTCCTCCGTCGTCTGCGCCCGGCGTGCGATACCGGCGGGCGTCGCGACCCCGCGCGCCGGGAGGGCCGCCAGCACCTGCCGGGCACCGGGTTCCAGCAGGTCGGTGGGGAGCACCGGACCGCGCCGGTCCGGGGCCAGTTCGCCCATGTCGCCGACGAGTTCGACGATCTCCGCGGCGTCGGTGACGAGGACGGCGTCGCCGCGCAGCAGTTCGTGGACGCCCGCGGAGAGGGCGCTGGTGACCGGTCCGGGGACCCCTATCGTGTGCCGGCCCAGCCGCCGGGCCGCCCGCGCGGTGACGAGCGAGCCACTGCGATGGGCGGCCTCGACGACGACCGTGCCACGGGTCAGCGCGGCGATGACCCGGTTGCGCAGGATGAACCGGCTCGGCGTCGGGTGCTCGCCGGGCGGCAGTTCCCCGGCCACCAGGCCCTGCTGGGCGATCCGCTCGATCAGTGCCGCGTGGCCGCGCGGGTAGGGGCGGTCGACGCCACAGGCGAGGACGGCGACCGTGGCCCCGCCCGCGCCGAGGGCACCGCGGTGGGCGGCGCCGTCCACGCCGTAGGCGCCGCCGGAGACCACGACCCAGCCGCGCTCGGCGAGGTCGGCGGCGAGCGTGGCCGCCGTGTGCGCGCCGTAGGCGGTGCAGGCGCGGGCACCGACCACGGCGACCGACCGCAGCGCCCACATCCGCAGGCTCGGGCGCCCGCGCACCCAGAGTCCCAGGGGCCGCGCGTCCCCGAGGTCGTCGAGCTGGCGTGGCCCCTCCGGCCGGCCGGGGGCCACGAACCGGGCCCCCGCGGCCCACGCGGTGTCGAGGTCCCGGCGCGGGTCGGCCCGCTCGGCGCGGGCCCGCAGCCCGGCCCACCTCCGCTCGCTCGCGCCCGGCAGCGGGGGGCCGCCGGCCCGCAGCCGCGCGGCCACTTCCCGCACCCCTGACTCCCGCACCCACCGTCCGCCGGGCTCGTAGCCGGGTTCGATGACACGGGTGAGGAAGACCCGGTCGAGCAGCGCCTCGTCCTCGCCGGCGCCGGTGTCCACCTTGTGCACCTTCGTATCGGCGCTGCCCTCATGTTCGTGCGCGTCGGCGGTCCCCCCGTGTCCGTGTACATGCGCGTCGGCGCTCGCCGTACGGCGCCCCAGGTCGTCGCCCCTGCCGTGCCGCTTCGCGCCCGCGCCTGTGCCCGCGCCCGTACCCGTGTCGGAACCGTCCTCGTCGGCGCTCATACCGGCGCCCCCGCCGTCATGGGGGTGCCGCGCGGTACCCCGGTGCGCAGGTGCAGGGCCTGGGCGACGTCGGCGGCGCCGGGCCGGTCGTGTCCGGCGAGGTCCGCGACGGTCCAGGCGACGCGCAGCACCCGGTCCAGGCCGCGGGCCGTGAGGGTGCCGCGGTCCAGGTCGCGTTCGGCCGCGTCCATCGCTCCCGGCACGGCGTACCAGCGGCTGCGCAGCTCGCGTCCGGGGACCTCGCTGTTGGTGCGCCACGGGCTGTCGGCGAGGCGGGCGGCGGCCCGCTCCCGTGCGGACCGCACCCGGTCGGCGACGGTCGCGGTGGAGTCCCCGGGGACCGTGCGGGCGGCGAGCCCGGCGCGGGTGACGCGGTCCACCTCGACCCGCAGGTCGACCCGGTCGAGCAGCGGTCCCGACAGCCGGGCCTGGTAGCGCCGGATCACGGAGGACGGGCACTCGCACAGGGTCTGCCGGGGTGAGAAGCGTCCGCACGGACAGGGGTTGGCGGCAAGGACCATCAGAAACCTGGCCGGGAAGCGGACGACACCCGCGCTGCGCGCGATCACGACGTGCCCGTTCTCCAGCGGCTGCCGCAGGGCGTCGAGTGCCTTGCCGCTGAACTCGGGCGTCTCGTCCAAAAAAAGAACGCCTCTGTGGGAGAGGGAGACCGCTCCGGGCCGGGCGATGCCGGGGCCGCCGCCCACGAGGGACTGCATCGTCGCGGAGTGGTGCGGCGCGCAGTAGGGGGCGGTGTCGATGAGCGGCCGGTCCGGGGGCAGCAGTCCCGCCACCGAGTGCACCGCCGTCACCTCCAGCGACTCCTGGCGGGTGAGCCGCGGCAGGATCGCGGGCAGCCGCTCGGCGAGCATCGTCTTGCCGGCGCCGGGCGGTCCTTCCAGGAACAGGTGGTGACCGCCGGCCGCGGCGATCTCCACCGCCCTGCGGGCCGTCTCCTGGCCGACGACGTCGGCGAGGTCGTGCCCCTGGTCGGGCGGTGCGGTCCCGACGCCGTGCATACCGGTGCCCGCGCCCGCCCCGGGGGCCCGCAGTCCGGACAGCAGGGGGTCGGGGCGGCCCGGCGGGACGGGTTCCTCCTCGGGTACGGGCTCGTCGGCCAGGACGGCGATCAGCTGGCGCAGGCTGCGCACGCCGAGCACCGAGACCCCGGGGACCAGGGACGCTTCGGCGGCGGCGCTCTCGGGCACCACCACCTGGTCGTACCCGGCGTCCGCGGCGGCCAGCACGGCGGGCAGGACGCCCCGCACCGGCCGCACCCGGCCGTCCAGGCCCAGCTCTCCGATCATCACGATGTCGGCGAGCAGCCGCGGGTCGATCCGCTCGGCGGCGCCGAGGATCGCCACGGCCACGGCGATGTCGAAACCGCTGCCGCTCTTCGGCACCGACGCGGGGCTGAGTCCCACGGTCAGTTTCTTCTGCGGCCACTGCACACCGGAGTTGACGACCGCCGCCCGGACCCGGTCGCGGCTCTCCGTGAGGCTCTTGTCGGGCAGGCCCACCAGTGTGAACGCGGCGACGCCGGGTTCGAGGTCGGCCTGTACCTCGACGACGACGCCCTCGACGCCGACCAGGGTCACCGAGCACGTACGCGCGAAGGCCATCACGCCACCCCCCGGGCGTGCTCCACGACGGGTGCTCCGCGCCGGGGCAGGACCACGCCCACCAGGTCGACGCGGACGCCGCCGGGCGGTGCTCCTCCGTGGGACTGGATCCAGCGCTGGGCGAGGTCCCGCAGCCGCTCCGTCTTCTGCGGGGTGACCGCGGCCATCGGGTGTTCGAAGCGGCCTTCCCTGCGGGTCTTCACCTCGCAGACGACCAGGACGTCCCCGTCCCGGGCCACGATGTCGATCTCGCCGGTCCTGCCGCAGCGCCAGTTGCGCTCCAGGACCGTCATCCCGGCCTCGGCCAGCCTGCGGGCGGCGAGCGTCTCGCCGTACCTGCCCATCGCACCACGTGCGTTCATGTCGGCACCACCTTTCGGTGCCAACGGTCACGCGGACCGGCCGAGCGTGTGGATCACTGTGTGTTACTCAGCGGTTGTGGAAAACTCCGCCACCCGTTCGAGGGATATCAGGCCGAGTTCCGAGGAGCGTCGGGCCGAGTTCGGCGGTCCTCAGCCGCCGGGCAGCTCCAGGTCGCTCTTGTTCAGCTCCTCGATGTTCACGTCCTTGAACGTGAGTACCCTGACCTGCTTGACGAAGCGGGCCGGCCGGTACATGTCCCACACCCAGGCGTCCGCCATGGACACCTCGAAGAACACCTCGCCCTGGACCGAGTGCACCTGCATCTCGTAGTCGTTGGTCAGGTAGAAACGCCGCTCGGTCTCGATCACGTATTTGAACAGACCGACGACGTCTCGGTACTCCCGGTAGAGCTTCAGCTCCATCTCGGTCTCGTACTTCTCGAGGTCCTCGGCGCTCATGGCATGTTCCCCTTCAGCCGTGCGATCCCACCATTGTGCGCCAGGTCCGTGAGCCGCTAGACGATTTCGGTGTCAAGGGTCACCGGCCCGGCCGGAGGACCCTCGTCGAGCAGGGTGCGCAGCAGCTCGGCGAGTCTGGTCGGATACACCGTCTCATGGGCTCGGGCCAGTTCCGGGTACGTCCACCAGCGTGCTCCCGCGACGCTGCGCCGCTCCAGCTCCGTGAGCGAGGTGGCCGCGACCGTCGTACGGGTCGTACGGGCCAGGTAGTACCACTCGTCCTGGTCCCAGCGGCGGCCGTCGAACGGGAAGGAGCACCTGCGCCGCCACAGCACCGGCCCGAGGTCGACGTCGGCGATGCCGGTCTCCTCCAGCAGTTCGCGGCGGGCGGCCTCCTCGCGCGTCTCGTCGCCCTCCACCCCGCCGCCCGGCGTGAACCACCAGTCGTCGGCGGGGTCGTCCGGTTCGTGGCCGTGCAGCAGCAGGATGCGGTCCTCGGGGTCGAGGAGCACGACCCGGGCGACCTTGCGCAGTCCGCCTTCGTACGTGTCCCCGGGGGGCCCGGACGGCGTCGCCTCAGCCGGCACCGGCGGACTCCCTCCGGGCACGCGTGCGTGCCGCGCGTTTGGCCACGGGACCGTAGGCGGCTCCGGCGAGGATCAGTACGACGCCGACGGCCACCGCCCACAGGATCGTGCGCAGCGGTCCGGGCGAGGACAGGGCGCCGAGGTCCGCGAAGCCGGTCGGGCGGGGCAGCATGCCGTCCATCGGCCAGACGACGGAGTCGACGCGGGCGTCCACGGCGGAGCGGGCCACCGTGCCGCCGGCGGCGTCGGTCAGGTGGGCGGTGGAGTCCAGTGAGGTGCGGCGCTCGTCGCCGAGCAGGAACAGCCGGCCCTCGGGGACGGTGACGTTCGCGAAGCCGCTGCTCTCTGCGGCCTTGCCCGCGGGCAGGTACGGCTCGTCGATCTCCTTGCCGTTGACCGTGAGTTTGCCGTCCTCGCAGCAGGAGACCTTGTCGCCGCCGACGGCGACCACGCGCTTGACCATCGGCGCGTCGGCCCAGGTGGCGTCCTTGAAGACGACCACGTCACCGCGGCGCACCTCGGCGCCGTCGACGCGCTGCGCGAGTATCCGGTCACCGGCGCCGATCGTCGGGGTCATCGAGTCGGTCGGCACGGTGTAGGGCCGGTAGACCACCGCTCCCCAGACGAATCCGCCGAGGAACAGCACCAGGCCCAGCGCGACGGCCAGCCCGGACAGCCGCTGGCCGGTCCGGGTGCCCACCGGGGCCGTGGTCGCGGTGCCCCCGCGCGGGGCCGTACCTGTCGTGCTCTCGCCACCCATGGACCCGCACCCTACCCGGCGGTACCCGGCACGGTCAGCCCTTCCCCGCGCGCGGGATCTCACCGGCCGACGGGGCCCGTGAGCCGCCCGGAGCCTCAGCGCTCCGAGGCCGAACCGATCCGCCTGCGCCGCCACAGCACGAACGGCACGGCTCCGGCGAGGGCCAGTCCCTGCGGGGCCACGGACAGGACGTTCGCGGCCGATGCCTGGTCGTTCAGCCCGCTCTGGTCGAAGGTGTCCGGCACCGGCAGGGTGCTCCAGTGGTTGATCGGCCAGGCGACGACGACGGCGCGACCGATGACCTCGTCCACCGGGACCATGCCGTTGTTCTCGTCGGCCTGGTTGTACCGGGAGTCGCGGGAGTTCTGCCGGTGGTCGCCCATCACCCAGAGGTAGCCCTGGGGAATCTTGATCTTGAACTGGCCGCCCTGGTCGTCCATGCTGCACGGCGTGTTGCCGGCGTAGACGTACGACGACTCCTCCAGCGCCTTGCCGTTGACCTTGAGCGGGCCGGTGCCGTTGCACTCGACGGTGTCGCCGCCGACGCCGACGACGCGCTTGATGAGGTCCTTCTCCTCCGCGGAGGGCATCAGGCCGATCCAGCTGAGCACCGTCTGAAGGGCGTTGGGCTCCGCGGTCGGCTCGCCCGCCAGCCAGTCGTCCGGGTCGTGGAAGACGACGACCTCGCCGCGCTCGGGCTCGGAACCGAACCAGGGCGTGAGCTTGTCGACCAGGACGCGGTCGCCCTCGGTGAGGGTGTTCTGCATCGACGCGGAGGGGATCGAGAACGCCTGCACCAGGAAGGTCTTGATCAGCAGCGCCAGCACCAGCGCGATACCGATCAGGATGGGCAGCTCCTTCCAGAAGGAGCGTTGCTTCTTGGCCTGATCGGCGCGGGGCGGGGGCGGCGCCCCGCCCGCTCCCCGGCCGTCGAAGCCGCCGTCCCGGCCGTCCTGTCCGCCCTGCCCGTCCGTCACCCTGCCGTCCCTGTCCGTCCCGGCTTCACTCCCGGAGGCCGAAGCGCCGGCCGCGGCCGGGGAAGCCGCGCCCACGGGGCGTCCGCGGCCCTCTTCGCCGTCGTGTCCGGACCGTGCGCCCACCGCCACATCCCCCACGCCAACTCCTTACTCCGTGCCGCCGCCCGCACCATGCCCGGCGCAGGCCCACCACTCCCATAACGAGCGGGAGTTCCGCAGGGGTCGGGAGCCGGATCATCTCGTTCGAATCTTCGGGGGCCACACTATGCGACGCGCCCAGGGCGGTGGCCGATCCGGAGCCCGCGTCGGACACCGACGCGAAGGTCCCGGACTCCTCCAGGGTGCTCCAGTGGTCGAACGGCCAGGCGATCACCATGGCCCGTCCCACCACCTCGTCCTCGGAGACCGTGCCGAAGTCGGTGTCCTGGTGGTAGCGCGAGTCCGCGGAGTTGGCACGGTGGTCGCCCATCACCCACAGCCGGCCCGTGGGGACGGTCACGTCGAAGCGGGTCTCGGAAGGGGCGTTGCCGGGGAAGAGGTACTTCTCCTCCAGGGGCACGCCGTTGACCGTGACCCGGCCCTGGGTGTCGCAGCACTTGACCCGGTCGCCGCCGACCCCGACGACCCGCTTGATGAGGTCCTTCTCGTCGTCGGACGGCAGCAGGCCGATGAAGACCAGTGCTTCCTTGACCTGTTTCACGACGACGGGGTCGTCCTTCTTGGCGGTCTGCTCGTCCTGCAGCCAGCCGCCGGGGTCGCGGAAGACGACGACGTCGCCGCGCTGCGGCTCGGAGCCGAACCACGGGGTGAACTTGTCGACCAGGACCCGGTCGCCGATCTGGATCGTCTGCTCCATCGAACCCGACGGGATCACGAAGGCCTGGAGCAGGAACGTCTTCAGGACGAGCGCTATCAGGACGGCGACCCCGACGAGGAGGGGTATCTCCTTGACGGCGCTGTGCCGGCGGCGGCGCTTGACCTTGCGCTGGAGCTTGCGCCGTTCGGCGCGGGACCGGCCGCCGGAGGAGCCGCCCGCGCGGCGCGAGCCGGTCGGCAGCAGGTTCTCGGCGGGGCTGCTGGGCGCTCCCCGGGGTTTGCCGCGGCTACCCATCCGCGTCCCTCGCCGCGGGTACGCGCGCGTAGGCGCCGGGACGCTCCAGGCTCGTACTGTGCCCGAAGGGCCACACGATCCAGTCGGCGCGTCCGATGACGTCGTCCACCGGGACCATGCCGCCGCCCGGTGAGCCGAGGTGGTCGCGGGAGTCGCTGGAGTCGGCCCGGTGGTCGCCGAGGACGAAGAGCGTGCCGTCGGGCACCTCGACGTCGAAGTCCACCGTGGAGGGGTCGTTCCCGGGGTACAGGAACGCCGACTCGTCGACCGGCGTGCCGTTCACCCGGACCCTCCCCTCTGTGTCGCAGCAGACCACGTGGTCCCCTCCCACGCCCACGACCCGCTTGATGAAGTCACCGTCCCCGAAGGTGCCGGTGCCGTCGAAGACGACGATGTCGCCCCGCTGCGGCCCGGCACCGAAACGGTACGCCAACTTGTTTACGAGAACGCGGTCCCCGATCCTCAACGCGCGCTC
The DNA here is from genome assembly GCF_034105845.1 of Streptomyces sp. CRN 30. Lineage (NCBI taxonomy): Bacteria > Bacillati > Actinomycetota > Actinomycetes > Kitasatosporales > Streptomycetaceae > Streptomyces > Streptomyces sp. CRN 30. Next base: position 9,911 of record NZ_JAVRHI010000412.1, read on the forward strand.
CATGGAACCGCTGGGAATCCGGAACGGTTGCAGTACGAACGTGGAGAGCAGGAGCAGGAACAGCAGGAGGACCAGCAGGGTCAGCGTGATCCGTCCGCCGGGGGTCCAGCCGGCGACGGTCTCCAGGTACGCGAAACGCGACCGTCCCTCCCGGCGCTCCGGATCCGGGGTTTCCCCTGGGCCGGAGTGGCGGGAGGAGCGGTCGCGCTCCGTGGGCTGTGCTTCGATGTCCATCGGAGCCAGATGTTATCCGGCTCCGCGCGGGACCTCGGAGTGCGCTCAGTTCTCGCGCTTCTCCTTGATCTTCGCGGCCTTGCCGCGCAGCTCGCGCAGGTAGTACAGCTTGGCGCGGCGGACGTCACCCTTGGTGACGAGCTCGATCTTCTCGACGATCGGGGTGTGCACCGGGAAGGTGCGCTCGACGCCGACGGAGAAGGAGACCTTGCGGACCGTGAAGGTCTCGCGCACGCCCGCACCCTGGCGGCGGATGACGACGCCCTTGAACTGCTGCACACGGGAGCGGTTGCCCTCGATGACGCGGACGTGCACGTTGACCGTGTCGCCCGGACGGAAGGCGGGGACGTCGCTGCGCAGCGACGCGGCGTCGACGGAGTCGAGCAGGTGGGACATTTCGTCTGCTTTCTTCGCTGATGCCACAGGTCATCAACGGAAACTCGGTGTTTCGTAAGGGAGGGCCGTGCGGTCGGGCGGGCGTCGTGTCCCCCTGTGGCAGGGGCGCACGCCGGACGAGCGCACAACAGCGACCTATTCTTCCACGCCGGGCGTCCTGCGCCAAAATCGGCCGTACGGCTCCCCCGCCGGGTCGGGTTCCCAGCCCAGAATGGAGAGCATCTCCCGGTCCTTCTTGTCGAAGGCCTTCGGGTCGCAGTGTTCGATCAGGTCGGGCCGGTGGGAGGTGGTGCGCCGCAGCGCCTCGTCCCGGCGCCAGCGGGCGATCTTCCCGTGGTGGCCGCTGAGCAGTACGTCGGGGATCTCACGTCCGCGCCAGTGCGGCGGCTTGGTGTAGACGGGGCCTTCCAGCAGGCTGGCCATGGCGCCGGAGGCGAAGGAGTCGTCGCGGTGGGACTCGGCGTTGCCGAGGACGCCGGGCAGCAGCCGGGCCACGGCCTCGGTGACGACCAGCACGGCGGCCTCGCCGCCGGCCAGCACGTAGTCGCCGATGGAGACCTCGTAGACGTCCACGCGCGTGGCGTACTCGTCGATGACGCGGCGGTCGATGCCCTCGTAGCGGGCGGGTGTGAAGACCAGCCAGGGGCGCTCGGAGAGCTCCACGGCGAGTTCCTGGGTGAACGGCCGGCCGCTGGGCGTGGGCACGATCAGCGCGGGCCGGCGGGAGCCCGTCTCGTAGCCGTCGGCGAGGACGGTGTCCAGCGCGTCGCCCCACGGCTCGGTCTTCATCACCATGCCGGGCCCGCCGCCGTAGGGGGTGTCGTCGACGGTGTTGTGCCGGTCGTACGTCCAGGAGCGCAGGTCGTGCACGTGGACGTCGAGCTGTCCACGCGCGCGTGCCTTGCCGACCAGGGAGACGTTCAGCGGTTCCAGGTACTCGGGGAAGATCGTGACGACGTCGAGCCTCATGCCTCCTCCCCCGCGGCCTCCCGCGACGAGGCGATCTCCGCGCGGTCGTCGATCAGGCCCGGCGGCGGATCGATCACCGCGCGCTGCTCCTCCAGGTCGATCTCGGTGACGATCTCGGAGACGAACGGCACGTACACCTCGCTGCCGTCGGGCCGCTCCACGACGAAGAGGTCCTGCGTCGGCAGGTGGGAGATCTCGGTGATGCGGCCGACCTCGGTGCCGTCGGCGAGGACGACGTCGAGGTCCATCAGCTGGTGGTCGTAGTACTCGTCCTCCTCCTCCGGCAGTTCGGTGGGGTCGACCTCGGCGATGAGGAGGGTGTTGCGCAGGGCCTCGGCGCCGGTGCGGTCGGCGACGCCCTCGAAGCGCAGCAGGAGCCGGCCGCTGTGGACGCGGCCGGTGGCGATGGTGAGCGGCCCGGTGGCGGCGGGGTCCGTGGCCAGGACAGCGCCGGGGGCGAGCCGCAGCTCCGGTTCGTCGGTGCGGACCTCCACGGTGACCTCGCCCTTGATGCCGTGGGCACGGCCAATGCGAGCGACTACCAGCTGCACTGTGCTTGATCTCCTGTCGGGAATGCGACGAGCCGGGCTCGGCTCATACGGCTCCGGGCTCGGCTCATACGACTGCGGGCCGGGGACGGCCCAGTGGCCCTCCCCGGCCCGAGCCGGTGCTGCGTGACGTCAGCGGACGTGGTCCACGTCGACGAGGTCGACGCGGATACCGCGGCCGCCGATGGCGCCCACGACGGTGCGCAGGGCGCGCGCGGTGCGGCCGTTGCGGCCGATCACCTTGCCGAGGTCGTCCGGGTGGACCCGGACCTCGAGCACCCTCCCGCGGCGCAGGTTGCGCGAGGCGACCTGCACATCGTCGGGGTTGTCGACGATGCCCTTCACGAGGTGCTCGAGAGCCTCCTCGAGCATGCTCAGGCCTCGGACGCGGAGGACTCGGCCGCGGCCTCGTCCTTCTTGTCGGCCTTCTTCTTCTGGGTGATGGCCTCACCCTTGCCCTCGTCGTCGCCACCGAGCGCCTCGAAGGACGGACGGGCCGTCTTCTCGGCGGCCACGAGCAGCGGCGCCGGGGCGGGCTCGCCCTTGAACTTCTGCCAGTCGCCGGTCTTCTTGAGGATGGCGAGCACGGGCTCGGTCGGCTGGGCGCCGACACCGAGCCAGTACGCCACGCGCTCGGCGTCGACCTCCATCACCGACGGGTTGTACGTCGGGTGGTACTTGCCGATCTCCTCGATCGCACGGCCGTCACGGCGGGTGCGGGAGTCGGCGACGACGATGCGGTAGTGAGGCGAACGGATCTTGCCCAGACGCTTCAGCTTGATCTTGACTGCCACGGGAGTGGGTTCTCCTGGAATTGACGTGGTTGGGCACGGCGGAGATGCCGCGTGGGGTTGCGGTACCCGAGTGCCCGACGGACGCGTCAGCCGGAGGAGAGAGGGGTCCTGTGCGGCTGTCGAGTACAGCTACTCATTGTGCCACACCCCGCGGGTCGCTCCCGGCCGCGGGTGCGGCCGGGAGCGCTCGCACCCCTCAGCCCGCCGCCGCGCCGACCACCTCCGGGATGCGGAACGGCTTGCCGCAGCCGCCGCAGACGATCGGCGCCTGGGCGAGGACGGACGGGACGACCCGTACGTTGCGCCCGCAGTCGCAGACCGCCTTGACCCGGACGCCGCCGCCGGACGAGCCGTGGCGGGCGGCGGGACCGCGGAACGTACGGGCGGAGTCGGTCGCGGTCGCCGCCGTGTGCGCCTTCAGGGCGCGCTGGAGGCGCTCGATCGTCGGACGGTAGCGGCGCTTGGCCTCGGAGTTGAGCGTGACCAGGGAGAAACCGCTGCTCGGGTGCGGCTCCTCGGGGTGGTCGAGGCCCAGCTCCTCGGCGATCGCGAGGAATCTGCGGTTGTGGTAACGGCCGGCACGGGATGTGTCGCGGACGCCGCGTGCGGCGGCGATGCCGTGGACTGCCTCGTGGAGCAGTCGCTCGAAGGAGAGCTCGTGTCCGCAGGCGGACGACGACTCTCCGATCAGGGACTCGGGCGCGGCAAGATCGGGCAGCTCGGGGTGGTGCCGCTGAATATCGGCCCACGCCTGCGCCAGCTCTGCGGCGAGAACAGGTGGTGTCGTGCTCACGTAATGACAACGAGCCGGGGTGCCGCTGTGTTCCTATTCCGGGGCATCCCAAATATTTTGCTCGTACCCGTCAGTTACCCCTGATGCGTCCCGACGAGGGCGGGTGCGTTGATCTGCGGAGAAGCCTCACAGCTCGTACCAAGCCGGTGCGTAGTCCGTCGTACGCGCCGCCGCGTAGGGCGTGTCCAGGCGCTGGTGTCCCTGTGGTGTGCGCGGGCGCAAGAGACCTTTCGGACGCCGTGGCGCCGGAGGGAGATCACCCGGTGGCGCGCGTCACAGGACGACGGTACCTGGCCCGGCGCCGTCACCGCGCACCGGCCCGTCCTCCCGAACCGGCCACCGCGCGGTGACGGCCGGTCCCGGCCTCGGCTCTTTCCGGGCGGACCTTGGCCAAAACCGGCCCGGCCGTGAGATCCAGGTTGCCGGTATGTGAAATCTCGCCACTCGCCCGAGACCGTGCCAAATGGGCGCCCTCTACCACTGGACGACACGGCGAGCCGGGAGTTTCCTGGCATACGGGGGGAGTGCGAGCGCAACACACGGGGGCCACGTAGCGGGCACAGCGGCAACACTCGGCGATTGGGGCGCTTACCTATGACACCTACGCTCGTGCGGCAGAACCTGCCTCACGCGGGCGCGAAACCCCGTGTGGACTCGTGCGCACGCGCGCGTGACTGGTCCGAGATCCAGGAGCGGATGCTCGTCCCGCTCTACGAAGCCGTCTACGAACGGCTGGCCGTGGGCTCCGGCACCCGGCTGCTCGGCCTCGGGTGCGGCTCCGGCCTGGCCCTGCTGATGGCCGCCTCCCGCGGCGCGTCGGTCACCGGCGTCGACACCGCCGGCTCCGCGGCGCGGCTGGCCCTCGCCCGCGAACGCCTGCTGCCACAGGCGTGGGAGACCGGGGCCCGCGAGGACGCCCGGGTCGTCGAGGGTTCACCGCGGGACGCGCGGGACGCGCGCGTCCCGGCCTTCGACCTGGTGACGGCGTTCGAGCCCATCGGGTGTCTGGCGGGCGACTCCGAGGGTCTCGGCGAGCTGCTGGCCGAGGCGGCACCGCTCGCCGGGCGCGGCGCGGCCGTGGTGCTCGCCGGCTGGGGTCCTCCGGAGCGGTGCGCGACGTCGTCGGTGCTGCGGGTGGCCACCAAGCTCGCGGAGCCGCTGAGCAGTCCGGGCCGCTGGCGGCCCGCCCTCCGCGACGACCTGGAGGAGGTCGCGCAGCGGGCCGGTCTGCGGCCCGACGGCTCGGGCCGGGTGGCCTGTCCCTTCGGGTACGCCGACGTCGACAGCGCCGTGCGCGGCCTGCTCTCGACGGGCCTGTTCGACGCGGCGATCAGCGCGACCGACCAGGCGCAGGTGGACAAGGAGGTGACGGAGGCGCTCCACCCGCACCAGCGGCGGGACGGCACGGTGTGGATGCCGAACGTGTTCCGGTACCTGATCGCGCGCACCCCGTGAGCGACCGTTACGCGTCCGGGCCGTCCTTCGTCAGCCGGGTGACGCCGGCGATGCGGTAGGCGTCCGGCTCGTCCAGCGTCTCGTTCGCCAGCAGCGCGCGGGCCAATGCGTCCAGCTGTCCCCGGTGGTCGCGGAGCTTGCGGCACGCCTCCTCGTAGCACGCGTCGACGACCCGTCGCATCTCGCCGTCGATGGTGTCCAGCGTCTGCGGGGCGGCGGCCAGTCCGTACGCCTGCTGGGCGTCGGCGGGGAGCGCGGAGAACCGGCCGACCCTCTCGCTCATCCCCCAGCGGCCGACCATGGAGCGGGCGAGCCGGGTGACCTGTTCGAGGTCGTTCTCCGAGCCGGTCGTGACGACGCCGTAGACGACGTGTTCGGCGGCCATGCCGCCGAGCGCGCCGATGATGCGGCCGCGCAGGTACTCCTCGGTGTACGCGTACCTGTCGGCGTCCGGTGTGGACAGCGTCACGCCGAGCGCGCGCCCGCGCGGCACGATGGTGATCTTGCGGACCGGGTCGGCGCCCGGCTGCAACATGCCCAGCAGGGCGTGCCCGCTCTCGTGGTACGCGGTGCGCCGGCGCTCCTCCTCGGGCATCACCAGCGGGCGTTCCGCGCCGAGCTGGACCTTCTCCAGGGCGTCGGAGAGGTCGGCCCCCGTCACCCGCTCCTGGCCGCGCTTGACGGCGAGCAGCGCGGCCTCGTTGGCGAGGTTGGCGAGTTCGGCGCCGGTCATGCCGGGTGTCGTCCGGGCGACCCGCTCCAGGTCCACGTCGGCGGCGAGCGGGATCTCCCGGGTGTGGATGCGCAGGATGGCGGCGCGGCCGTCGCGGTCGGGCGGCGAGACGGTGACGACGCGGTCGAAGCGGCCCGGACGGGTCAGGGCCGCGTCGAGGATGTCGGCGCGGTTGGTGGCGGCGATGACGACGACGCCCTCGGAGCCGGAGAAGCCGTCCATCTCGGTGAGGATCTGGTTGAGGGTCTGCTCGCGTTCGTCGTGGCCGCTGACGCCGGAGCCGCCCGCGCGGGAGCGGCCGATGGTGTCGATCTCGTCGATGAAGATGATCGACGGTGCCACCTTGCGGGCCTCGGCGAACAGCTCCCGCACCCGGGAGGCGCCGACGCCGACGATCATCTCGATGAACTCGGATGCGGACGCGGAGAAAAACGGCACCTCCGCCTCGCCTGCCACGGCGCGTGCGAGCAGCGTCTTGCCGGTGCCGGGCGGACCGGAGAGCAGTACGCCGCGCGGCATCTTGGCGCCCATACGGCGGTAGGCGTCGGGGTTCTTCAGGAAGTCGACGACATCGCTCAGCTCGCCCTCGACCTCGTCGATGCCGGCGACGTCCGCGAAGGTGGTGCGCCGGGTGCCGGGTGCCTGCTCGACCGGTTTCGGCGGGGCCTTGCGGCCGAGCATGCCGCCCGCGCCGCCGCCCAGCGCGCCTCGCATCCGCCGTGCGATGAAGATCCACACCACGACCAGCAGCAGCATCGGCGCCAGCGAGATCAGCAGGTTGGAAAGGAAGCCGCGGTGCTGGACGACCGGTTCGGCGGTCACGGTGACGTCGTTCTTGGTCAGGTCCGCCCACAGCTGATCGTCCGCGAACGTCGGCCGCTCGGTCTGGAACTTGGTGTACGTCCCGTCGCCGCCGGGCCTGTCCCGCTCCTTCTTCAGCTGCCCCTGGATCGCGTCGCCCTTGGCGTAGATCTTGCTGACGTTGCCGTCGTCGACCTGCTTGCTGAACTCCGTGTAGGAGATGGTCGGCTCGTCCCCGCCGTCGAGGAAGGAGAGCACGAGGTTGGCGAGGAGGTAGACGATCAGCGCGGTGAGGGCCAGGTTCCACCAGCCGCCGCGCATCCCGCGTCCGCCGCCGGAGGGCTTCTCGGGCGGCGCGTCGGGGGTGCCCTCGGTGCGCCAGGGCGGCTCGGGGGCCTTGCGCGGCGGGGAGGGATCGGCCATACCGGGACGTTACGACAGGAAACCCTCGCACGCTCGCGCGCTTACGGCACTGGGGGCGCCCTCCGTCGCGGAGGGCGCCCCCAGTGCCGTGGGCGACGGCGCTGCCGTCAGCCCATGAACTTCTTGAACTCGTCCGGCAGCTCGAAGTCCTGGCCGCCCTGTTGCGGGAGGTTGAAGGCGCCGCCGTTCTCCGCGGCGGCGGCCCGGCGGGCGGCCTCCTCCTGCTCCTGCTGCTTGCGCTTCATCGGGTTGCCGGAGCGCTGCTTGCCCTTGGCCTTCTTCTGCTGCTTCTTCTGCCGGCCGGGGCCGCCGCCCATGCCCGGCATCCCCGGCATCCCGGGCATGCCGCCGCCCTGGGCCATCCGGGACATCATCTTGCGGGCCTCGAAGAACCGCTCGACCAGGTTCTTCACGGCGCTGACATCGACGCCGGAACCCTTGGCGATACGGGCGCGGCGCGAGCCGTTGATGATCGTCGGCTCGGCGCGCTCGGTCGGCGTCATCGACTTGATGATGGCGGCGGTGCGGTCGACGTCCCGCTCGTCGAGGTTGTTGATCTGGTCCTTGATCTGGCCCATGCCGGGCAGCATGCCGAGCAGCTTGCTGATGCTGCCCATCTTCCTGACCTGCTCCATCTGGGCCAGGAAGTCGTCCAGGGTGAAGTCCTGGCCCTTCTTGGACGCCAGCTTGGAGGCCATCTTCTCGGCCTCTTCCTGGCTGAACGTCCGCTCCGCCTGCTCGATCAGGGTGAGCAGGTCACCCATGTCGAGGATGCGGGAGGCCATCCGGTCCGGGTGGAAGGCGTCGAAGTCGTCGAGCTTCTCGCCGTTGGAGGCGAACATGATCGGCTTGCCGGTCACCGAGGCGATCGACAGGGCCGCGCCGCCGCGGGCGTCGCCGTCGAGCTTGGAGAGCACGACGCCGTCGAAGCCGACGCCGTCGCGGAACGCCTCGGCGGTGTTGACCGCGTCCTGGCCGATCATCGCGTCGACGACGAAGAGGATCTCGTCGGGGCTGACGGCGTCGCGGATGTCCGCGGCCTGCCGCATCAGCTCGGCGTCGATGCCGAGACGGCCGGCGGTGTCGACGATGACGAGGTCGTGGACCTTGGACTTCGCGTACTCGATGGAGTCCTTGGCGACCTTGACCGGGTCACCGACGCCGTTGCCCGGCTCGGGGGCGTAGACCGCGACACCGGCGCGCTCGGCGACGACGCTGAGCTGGTTGACCGCGTTCGGGCGCTGGAGGTCGGCGGCGACCAGCAGCGGCGAGTGGCCCTGCCCCTTCAGCCAGTGGCCGAGCTTGCCCGCCAGGGTGGTCTTACCGGCACCCTGGAGACCCGCCAGCATGATGACGGTGGGGGGCTGCTTGGCGAAGCGGAGGCGGCGGGTCTCCCCGCCGAGGATCTGGACCAGTTCCTCGTTGACGATCTTGATGATCTGCTGGGCCGGGTTGAGCGCCTTGGAGACCTCGGCGCCGAGTGACCTCTCCTTGACCTTCTTGATGAAGGCGCGGACGACGGGCAGGGCGACGTCGGCTTCGAGGAGCGCGATGCGGATCTCGCGGGCCGTGGCGTCGATATCCGCCTCGGACAGCCTGCCCTTGCCCCGGAGGGATTTGAAGGTGGCTGACAGGCGGTCGGAGAGAGTATCGAACACGGCGGCGTAGGTCCTCGCGTCGGCGGTGGTGTGGGTCGCCCTCCAGGATATCCGGCCCGGCCGGCAAATCGTCCCCGCCCGTGGAACCCACCGGGCGGGGACATGTCCCCGCGTCAGCGGGGGCGACGTGCGTCCTTGCTGTCCAGGGGGTCACCCCCGCAGCGTCTCCTCCAGCTTCCGTGCCACCGACACCGCCTCCTCGTCGGGGAGGGGCTTGCCCTCGGGGGCCGTCGCGTAGAACGCGTCGACCGCGTTGGAGCCAAGGGTCGAGGCATGGGCGCTGCGGACGCGTACGCCCGCCTCCTCCAGGGCCCGGCCGATGCGGAACAGCAGGCCGGGGGCGTCCTGGGCGCGGATCTCGAAGACCGTCGCCGAACGGGAGGCGGCCGGGGCCACCGTCACCCGGGGCGGGGGCGCGACCACGCCGCGGCGGCGCGGGTAGGCCGCGTCGCGTTCGGCGAGGCGCCCGGCGATGTCCAGGGAGCCGTCGAGCGCGCGGACCAGGTCGGCGCGGAGCCGGGCGGCCTGCGGCAGCGAGCCGTACTCGGCGGCGACCCGCCAGTCCAGCAGCAGGACGGTGCCCTCGACGCCGTCCGGCAGCGGGGTGGAGCGCAGTTCGGCGGTGCGGACGGTGAGGCGGTGCATGGCCAGGACGCCGGCGACCGCGGGGAGCACGCCCGACTGGTCGGGGACGGCGATCAGCAGCTCCACGCCGAGCGGCTCGGGGTCGCCGGAGGGTTCCTCGTCGTCGGCGGGCGGCTCGGTCTGGGCCCGCAGCGCGAGGACGGGGCCGCCGGTGCGGAACGCCTCCAGGGCGAGCCGTTCCTGTTCGGCGGTGGGCGCGGCGGCCTCCGGGTCCGGCGGGGGGTCGCCCGAGAGCACCGCCGAGACCCGTTTGACCAGGTCGGCGACGAGCGAGCCGCGCCAGGAGGACCAGGCGGCGGGGCCGGTGGCCAGGGCGTCGGCCTCGGTGAGGGCGTGCAGCAGCTCCAGGGTGGACTGGGTGCCGACGGCCTCGGCGACGGCGCGCACGGTGGCCGGGTCGTCGAGGTCGCGCCGGGTGGCGGTCTCGACGAGGAGCAGGTGGTGGCGGACGAGGGCGGCGAGGACGGCGGCGTCGGCCTGGTCGAAGCCGATGCGCACGGCGACGTCCTTGGCGATGATCTCGCCGGCCACCGAGTGGTCGCCGGGCCAGCCCTTGCCGATGTCGTGCAGCAGCGCGGCGACGAGCAGCAGGTCGGGGCGGTGCACGCGGCGGGTGAAGGCGGCGGCGCGCACGGCGGTCTCGATGAGGTGCCGGTCGACGGTCCAGACGTGGACGGCGTTGCGCTGCGGGCGGCAGCGCACCCGCTCCCAGTCGGGCAGCAGCCGGGTGACGAGCCCCTCGGCCTCCAGCGCCTCCCAGACCTCGACGGTCGGCCGGCCCGATCCCAGCAGGGTCACGAGCTGTTCGCGGGCCTCGGCGGGCCAGGGCGACGGCAGGGGGCGCACGGTGGCGGCGAGGCGGCGTACGGCGTGCAGGGAGAGCGGGAGTCCGGCCTGTGCGGCGGCGGCCGCGGCGCGCAGCGGGAGCACGGGGTCGCGTTCGGGGCGGGCGGCGCGGGCGAGGACGACCTCGCCGTCCTGCTCGACGACGCCCTCGGCGAGCGGGGAGCGTTCGGGTGCGGGTTTGCCGCCGCCCAGCATGGCGCGGAGCCTGGGGCGGGCCTTGCGGGCGCGCAGGACGCGTCCCACCTCGCGCCAGGTGACGTCGCTGGCGTAGGAGATGACGCGGGCGGCCTCGTAGACCTGGCGGAGCAGGGTGTCGGCGTCGAGGAGGCCGAGTTCGGCGGCGACCTGGTCCTGTTCCTGGAGGGCGAGCCGGTCGGTGGCGCGGCCGGTGACCAGGTGGAGGGCATCGCGTACGTCGAGGAGGCGGCGGCGGGCGTCGGCGAGGCCCTCGCGCGGGGCGTCGGCGAGCCAGGAGGCGGCGACGGCGCGCAGGGCGGTGGCGTCGCGCAGTCCGCCGCGGGCCTCCTTGAGGTCGGGTTCGAGCAGGTACTGCAGTTCGCCCTGGCGTTCGGCGCGCTCGGCGCAGAGTTCCTGGAGGGCGGGGAGGCGTTTGGGTGCCTGGTTGCGCCAGTCCGCGAGGACGGTGGTGCGCAGGGCGGCGGTGAGGCCGAGGTCGCCGGCGAGGTGGCGGGCGTCGAGCAGGCCGAGGTGGACCTTGAGGTCCTCGCCGGCCGTCCTGCGGGCCTCGGCGGGGGTGCGTACGGAGTGGTCGAGGGCGAGGCCGAGGTCCCAGACGGGGTACCAGAGGCGGTCGGCGAGCGCGGCGACCGCCTTGTCGTCGCCGCCGTCGTGCAGCAGGAGCAGGTCGAGGTCGCTGCGCGGGGAGAGTTCGCCGCGTCCGTAGCCGCCGACGGCGACCAGGGAGACGCCCCTGAGGCCCTCGGCGCCCGCGTCGAAGAGGCCGGTGAGCCAGTCGTCCGTCAGGGCGGAGAGGGCGGAACGGCGCGGCGGCCCGGACCGCGCCCCCTCACCGAGGAGGCGCAGCCGGGCCGCCGCGTAGCCGCTGGGTCCCGAGTCCTCTGCTTCTTTCGTCACGTCCGTACTCGTCACCCAGCGACTCCTGTTCGTCTGTCGTGTCAGAAGACGTCCGTGTCAGAGGGCGTCCGGGCCGCGTTCGCCGGTGCGGACCCGTACGGCCGTCTCGACGGGGACCGCCCAGACCTTGCCGTCACCGATCTTGCCGGTGCGGGCGGCCTTGACGACGACCTCGATGAGCTGTTCGGCGTCGTCGTCCTCGACCAGCACCTCGATGCGGATCTTGGGCACCAGGTCGACCGTGTACTCGGCGCCGCGGTAGACCTCGGTGTGGCCGCGCTGGCGGCCGTAGCCGCTGGCCTCGGTGACCGTGAGGCCCTGCACTCCGAAGGTCTGGAGCGCTTCCTTGATCTCGTCGAGCCGGTGCGGCTTCACGACGGCCGTGATCAGCTTCATGCGTCAACCTTCTTGCTCGCGGCCTGTGCCACCGGGGTGGGCACGGCGCTCGTCCGGGCGGCACCGCCACCGGCGCCGCTGAAGTCGTATGCGGTCTCGGCGTGCTCGGCCTGGTCGATGCCGGCCACCTCGTCGTCCTCGGATACCCGCATACCGATGGTCTTGTCCAGCAGGAAGGCGAGGACGGCGGAGACGACGAGGGAGTAGGCGAGGACGCCGAAGACACCGGCGCACTGCTTCCAGAACTGGTCGAGGCCGCCGCCGTAGAAGAGGCCCGCGACGTCGGACTGGCCCTTGCCGGAGGCGAAGAAGCCGATGAGCAGGGAGCCGAGGATGCCGCCGACGAGGTGGACGCCGACGACGTCGAGGGAGTCGTCGTAGCCGAGCTTGTACTTGAGGCCGACGGCCATGGCGCAGACGACACCGGCGATGACGCCGACGGCGATGGCGCCGACCGGGGAGACCGCGCCGCCCGCCGGGGTGATGGCGACCAGGCCGGAGACCGCGCCGGAGGCGGCACCGAGGGTGGTGAACGCGCCGTGCCGGATCTTCTCGTAGGCGAGCCAGCCGAGGACGGCGGCGCCGGTGGCGACCTGGGTGTTGACGAACATCAGCGCGCCCACGCCGTCGTCGTTGCCGAGCCAGGAGCCGGCGTTGAAGCCGAACCAGCCGAACCAGAGCAGACCGGCGCCGAGCATGACCAGCGGCAGGCTGTGCGGGCGCATCGGGTCCTTCTTGAAGCCGACGCGCTTGCCGATGACGAGGATGACGCCGAGCGCCGCGGCACCGGCGTTGATGTGCACGGCCGTACCGCCGGCGAAGTCGATCACGCCCAGTTCGAAGGCCCAGCCGCCCGCGCCCCAGACCCAGTGGGCGACGGGGAAGTAGACGACCGTGACCCACAGGGCGATGAAGAGGGCCCAGGCGGTGAACTTCACGCGGTCCGCGAGGGCGCCGCTGATCAGGGCGGGCGTGAGGACGGCGAACATCATCTGGAAGACCAGGAAGACGAAGACCGGGATGGTGTAGCCGTCCCACAGCTCGGTCAGGCCGATGTCGCTCAGGCCCACCCAGTCGCTGTTCCAGCCGATGAAACCGCCGGAGTCGGTGCCGAACGCCAGGGAGAAGCCGTACAGCACCCACAGGACGGTGACGATGCCCAGGCTGATGAAGCTCATCATCAGCATGTTCAGGGTGCTCTTGACCCGGACCATGCCTCCGTAGAAGAAGGCCAGGCCGGGGGTCATGAGCATCACGAGTGCGGAACAGATGAGCATGAACCCTGTGTTGGCGGCAGAGAGCGTGGGCGTCTCTGCGGCCAGGGTGATGGCTGGTGCCATCGGCGTCTCCTCGTCGTTGGTACGGCCCCGTGCGGGCGAAGCCTGGGCGGCATGAGGGGTGGGCCGGTTATGCGCCAAGAGACTGGCGCAGCGCGGTTTCGGTGGGTGCCCCTCGTTGTTTCGCCGCAGTGACGAAGAGGTCGTGCGTGTTACGCGTCGGTGAACTGCCTGATCTCGGAGCGCGCGATCGTTATCGTGGCGCAACCTGCGACAGGCCGGCCGCGGCGGTCCTCCGACGACCTGGCGTGGGGGAGCCGAGTCGGGCAGTTCGGGAGGGCCGGCCGCGGCCGGGGTTCGGTGGGGTCAGACCGCCTCGGCGGTCTCGGGCAGCTCGGCGGCGAGCAGTTCGGTGAGGTCGACGACCTCGGCGAGGTCGCCGAAGTCGCGTACGGCCGTGTCGACCGTCTTGCGGATACGGGTGTTGACGCGCTCGGAGCGGACCTTCTTGGCGATGCCCATGGCCTCGGAGGCCAGCTCGGTGCTCCGCTCGGGCTCGCGCCGCAGCAGGTGCACGGTGGCCATGCCGATGAGGTTCAGTGCGTACGACCGCTGGTGCTCGTCGTCCTCGGCGAAAAGCTTCACCGCGCGGCTCATCAGCGGCTCGGCCAGCGAGGCGTAGGCGGGGCTGCGGCCGGCGACGTAGGCGAGGTCGCGGAAGGAGTGGCTGTTCTCGCCGTGGAGCTCGGCCTCGGAGAAGAAACGGATCCAGTCGGGGTCCGGTTCGTCCCATTCGACGGCCTCGGCGAAGGTGTCCTCGGCCATCCGCACCGCCCGTTTGGTCCGCCCCGGCTGTCCCATGTTGGCGTAGGCGCGGGCCTCCATCGCATACAGCATGGACTGGGTGCGGGGGCTCGCGCAGTCGCGGCTGCCGTACTGCGCGAGGTGGATCAGCTCCAGCGCGTCGTCGGGCCGCCCGAGGTGGATCATCTGGCGGCTCATGCTGGAGAGGACGTACGAGCCGAGCGGCCGGTCACCGGCCTCCTTGGCGGCGTGCAGCGCGAGCACGAAGTACTTCTGCGCGGTGGGCTGGAGCCCCACGTCGTACGACATCCAGCCGGCCAGCTCGGCCAGCTCGGCGGCGACCTTGAAGAGCTTGGCCCGGGTGGCCCCGGGCTGCGGTTCCTGGAGGAGGTCGGTCACCTCGTGCAGCTGGCCGACGACGGCCTTGCGGCGCAGGCCGCCGCCGCACTGGGCGTCCCACTGCCGGAACATCACGGTGGTGGTCTCCAGCAGGTCCAGCTCGGGCCGGGAGAGGCGGCCCCGCGCGCGGCCGGCGGGCACCGGTTCGGGTTCGGGCGCGGGCGGCGGGGTGGGCACGAGCCAGCGCTGCATGGGTTCGACGAGGGAGGGGCCGGCGGAGAGCGCGAGGGAGGCGCCGAGGAAGCCGCGCCGCGCGAGCATCAGGTCGCTGCGGGAGAACTCGCTGAGCAGGGCGACGGTCTGGGGGCCCGTCCAGGGCAGGTCGACGCCGGTCGCGGACGGGGAGGGGCGGGTGGCGCGCAGGCCGAGGTCCTCGACGGAGACGACGACGCCGAACCGCTCGGAGAACAGCTCGGAGAGGATGCGCGGGATCGGCTCGCGGGGGTTCTCGCCGTCCAGCCAGCGGCGGACGCGGGAGGTGTCCGTGGAGATGTGGTTGGCACCCAGCTGGCGGGCGCGGCGGTTCACCTGCCGGGCCAGCTCGCCCTTGGACCAGCCACTGCGCACGAACCAGGAGGTGAGCAGCTCGTTGGGACGCTTGTCCTGGCCCGCAGCGTGTCCAGCGCCTGTTCCGCTACCGCCGTTGCCGCTCACTGGAACGCCCCCATCCCTTGAGACCACCTGCCGCCGAGTGCGCCAAGCCCTATCAGAATGCCGGTGTTCGGGCCGTCCGTCCCACGCTTGTCACCCGTCGAACGGAAAGACGAGTTGCCTCCGGCATACCCGCATACGCATGTGCCCCCAGGCGGCGTGCACACAAAGTAATCCTACGATCACGCGCGCGGCCATGGCGGACCCGGAAACGCCACCATTCGCCACCCCTTCGGATGAACGCGAGGCGTCGCCCTCGCGATTCACTTGACACAGGCCGCTCAGGAGTGGGTGCAACGGTGCACAACAGGAGCGCGCGTCGCCGAGCGCACCACCCGCAGCGCTTCCAGGCGCCGTTCGAAACGCTCGGCACTGGGGAGTTGGGAACACAGAGAGTCACTGCGCGCGTCCGCTTCGTAACCACCGGTGCGCCAAACCCGTTGGAGGGGGCATGGGCTTCACGATCGGCAGCAGCCGGGGGATCCGCGACCTCCGAAGCGGCACGCGCCGCCGCGGCCGCTCGTCGTCGGAGTGCACCGCCGTGGCCGAGTTCACCGGGCTGTGGGGCTGGGACGTGGTGCCGGGGGCGCGTGCCGCCGCCGGCGCCTGTTCCTGCGGACGCGGCGACTGCCGGGAGCCGGGCGCGCACCCGCTGGCGTTCGCGCCGGAGGTGCCCGCCGGGTCGACGCTGGGACAGGCGACCGAGGCGTGGGCGCGGTACCCGGGCGCCTCGGTGATGCTGCCGGCCGGCCGGACCTTCGACGTCATCGAGGTGGCCGAGCCCGTGGGCTGCCGGGCGCTGGCCCGGCTGGAGCGGATGGGCCTGCCCGTCGGCCCGGTCGCGGCGACCCCGCAGGGCCGCGCCCACTTCTTCGTCGCCACCGGCGCCGCCGCCGAGCTGCCGCAACTGCTCTACCGCATGGGGTGGGACGCGCCGTCCGCCCTCGACCTGCGCGGCCTCGGCCGGGGCCGGTACGTCACCGCGCCGCCCTCCGACCGCGGCGGCCGGGGCCCGGTGCGGTGGCTGCGCCCGCCGGCCCTCGACTCGGCGACGCGGCCGCCGGAGGCCCGGCTGCTCCTCGGCACCCTGGCGTACGTGGCACACCGGTCACCGGCCTGACCGCGGCACTCCCCGTATGTGCGGAGGCGCCCCCCCCCCGTCGGGGGGGGCCGCCTCCGCACATACGGGGAGTGCCGCGGTCAGGCCGGTGACCGGTGTGCCACGTACGCCAGGGTGCCGAGGAGCAGCCGGGCCTCCGGCGGCCGCGTCGCCGAGTCGAGGGCCGGCG
>NZ_JAVRHI010000413.1:0-13864 GCF_034105845.1 Streptomyces sp. CRN 30
GCGGAGGCGGAGGCCGAGCCGGCGCGGAGGCGGAGGCCGAGCCGGCGCGGAGGCGGAGGCCGAGCCGGCGCGGAGGCGGAGGCCGAGCCGGCGCGGCGGAGGCGGGCGCTTCAGGCCAGTGGGGTCAGGAAACGGCGCAGGGCCTCCTCGTAGGCCGCCGGGTCGGCGTTCCACATCGCTCCGTGCGGGGCGTGCGGGACGGTGTGGAAGGCGACCAGGCGGGGGTGGGCGTCGGCGAAGCGCCGGGAGAGCCGCCAGGGCGCCACGGTGTCGGCCGGTCCGTGCACGACGAGGGCCGGGACGGCGAGCCGGTCGGGGCCGACGGCGCCGGCGGCGGAGAGGCCGGTGCGGCCCTGGGCGGCGCGGACGGCCAGCGGCAGCAGTACACCCGGGGTGCGGCGGGCGGCGGCGAGGGCGCGCAGGGTCGTCTGCCAGTCGAGGACCGGGGAGTCCAGGACCAGTCCGGCGATCCGGTCGCGGTGGGCCGACCAGGCGGCGGTGCGCAGGGCCATGGTGGCGCCGGTGGACCAGCCGAGCAGGACCACCCGGCGGGCGCCGTGCGCGAGGGCGTAGCGCACGGCGGCGTCCAGGTCGTGCCACTCGCTCTCGCCGAAGTGGCGCAGTCCGTCGCTCTGGCGGGGCGCGCCGGCGTCGCCGCGGTAGGCGAGCGCCAGGGTCGGGAATTCGAGGCGGTGGAGCAGGCCCAGGAGGTTCATGGCGTGCTCGCGGGTGGTGCCGAGGCCGTGCACGGCGATGATCCAGGTGCCTCGGGGACCGGGCAGGAACCAGCCCGGGAGGGGTCCGAGGTCGCCGGGGATCTCGACGTCGGTGTGGTCGAGGCCGAGGGCGGTGCGGGGGGTGCCGACGTACAGGTTGGCGGTCAGCCAGGCCCTGTCGCCGGGGGCCAGGGTGCCGTGCGTGACGCCTTCGAGGCGGCGTACGACGGTGTCGGCCGGGTGCTGGGCGCCGGTCAGCACGGGTCCGACGACGGCGTGCGAGCCGTCGCCTGCGAGTCCGTACCGGCCGGGGCGCAGCGCGGCCAGGTCCCGGGTGAGGGTGACTTGCCCGGCGGCGGTGCCGTGCACCGTGAGCCGGGGTTCGGTGGGCAGGGGCCGGCCGGGGGACGCCTTGAGCGCGGCGTCGCTGGCGAGGCGCCCGGCGGCGACGCTCGCGGCGCCGGCTGCCAGGGCCGCGGTGACGGCAGCGGTCGTTGCGGTGACGGTGCGCACAGCTTCCAGTTTCCCGGCGGAGTGCGGGGTAAGCCACCGGAGCGGGCGACCGGGGCGGGCCGGGCGGGGCCCGCCGGCCCCTTGAGCGGCTCAGCCGCGCTGTCCGTAGCCGCGCAGGCGGTCCTCGACCTCCGCCAGTTGCGCCGGCGTCAGCAGGGACGGGGTGCGGCCGGGCACCGCGGAGGCGGTCAGCCACAGGCGGCACATCCACTCCAGCTGGGCGGTGCGGTCGTAGGCCTGGTCGAGCGAGTCGCCGTAGGTGAGGGTGCCGTGGTTCCGCAGCAGGCAGCCGGAGCGGCCGTCGAGGGCGCCGAGCATGTGCACGGCCAGCGCGTCGGTGCCGTAGGTGGCGTACGGGGCGACCCGGACGGGGCCGCCGAGGGCCGCGGTCATGTAGTGGACCGGGGGCAGTTCGTCGACGAGGGTGGAGGCGGCCGTGGCGTGCACGGCGTGGGTGTGGACGACGGCACCGGCGCCGGTGTTCCGGTAGACCGCGAGGTGCAGGGGCAGCTCGCTGGTCGGCACGAGCGTCCCGAGCACCTGCCGGCCGTCCGGCGCGACGCCGGTCACATCCTGGGGCGTGAGCCGGTCGTACGGCACGCCCGAGGGCGTGACCAGGACGGTGTCGCCGACCCGGACGGAGACGTTGCCCGAGGTGCCGACGACGAGCCCGTCGGCCACTGTGCGCCGGGCGGTCGCCACGAGCGCCGCCCAGGCACGCCTTTCCTCCGGACGTACCCGCCTGTTCGGCGACCCCGGCACAGTCACAGTTCCGGTCACCACGACGCCCCCCTCAGTTCATCTTCCGTTCACTCACGTTACTTACGTTCGAGCCGCCAATGACCTCGAACGATTGCCTGGGTAAATGGAAAGCTTCTCGCTGATCCTCGCGATTGTGGTGGTGACCGCACTCGCGTTTGATTTCACGAACGGTTTCCACGACACCGCGAACGCGATGGCCACGACCATTTCGACCGGTGCGCTCAAGCCCAAGGTCGCGGTGGCCATGTCCGCCGTGCTGAACCTCGTGGGCGCCTTCCTCTCGGTGGAGGTCGCCAACACGATCTCCAAGGGTCTCGTCGACGAGACCGGCATCCGTCCCGAGGTCATCTTCGCCGCCCTGGTCGGCGCGATCCTCTGGAACCTGCTGACCTGGCTGGTCGGGCTGCCGTCCAGCTCCTCGCACGCCCTCATGGGCGGTCTGATCGGTGCCGCGATCGCCTCGGCGGGCGTCGGCGCGGTCCACGGCGACGTGCTCGTCACCAAGGTGCTGCTGCCGGCGATCGCCGCGCCGATCGTCGCGGGCATCGCCGCGCTGCTCGCCACGCGGCTGACGTTCACCCTGGGCCGCAAGGCCGACGGCAAGGCCGCCGCGAAGGGCTACCGCGTCGGGCAGATCGCCTCGGCGGGCCTCGTCTCGCTCGCGCACGGCACCAACGACGCGCAGAAGACGATGGGCATCATCACCCTCGCCCTGGTGGCCGGCGGCGCGCTGGCCCCCGACTCCGACCCGCCCACCTGGGTCATCCTCTCCGCGGGCCTCGCCATCGCGCTCGGCACCTACCTCGGCGGCTGGCGGATCATCCGCACCATGGGCTCGGGTCTGACCGACCTCCGTCCGCAGCAGGGCTTCGCCGCGCAGACCAGCGCCGCGACGGTCATCCTGGCCTCCTCCCACCTCGGCTTCTCCCTCTCCACCACGCACTCGGTCTCCGGCTCGGTGATGGGCGCCGGGCTCGGCCGCAAGGGCGGTGTGGTGCGCTGGTCCACGGCGACCCGGATGTTCGTCGCCTGGGGCCTGACCCTGCCGGCCGCGGCCCTGGTCGCCGCGCTCGCCGAGTGGGTCTGCGGTCTGGGCGACTGGGGCACGGCGCTCGTCGCGGTCCTGCTGATCGCCTCCAGCTTCGCGATCTGGCGGATCTCCCGGCGCGAGGTCGTCGACCACACCAACGTCACCGCCGGTGCCGCTGCCGCCGAGGAGCCCGAGCGGGAGCCCGCCGGGGTGGTGACCGCGGCGGTGGCCGCCGTCACCCCGCCGCCGACGGCCGCCGCGGCCGAGGGCCTCCCGGCCGTCCCGTCCCCCGCCGGCGCCTCCGAGACCCCGGCCCGCCCGGCCGCCACCTCCGTCTGAGCCCGCCCGGCCGGACACGAACGGAAGAGAAGCAGGATGAAGATCGACTGGGCGGCCCTCGGCGCCGTCTTCGGAGTCGGCCTCGTGGTCACCGTCGGCCTGGTGGCCCTGTTCACCCTCGGCATCGTCGGCCTCTCCCGCCAGGAGCGGGCCGCCGCGCAGGGCGGCTCCGCGGCGCTCGCGGTGACCGGCGCGTACGCCTGCTTCGCCGCGTGCGCGGCGGCTGTGGCGTACGGCATCTATCTGATCGTCGCCTGAGCACACACGGCACACACACCCCACAGAAGACTCCCTGCCCCGTCGGGACCGGTTCCACCGGTCTTCCCGGCGGGGTGGTGCTCTTTTTGGGGGATGCCGCCGTCAAGCGAACGCCGTGGATCCGGTTGTGAATGTTCCTCGCTCCACCGCCAGGCGCCGGAAATCCCACTGCGCCACCTCTGCCACACGGACATCCTTCCCCTCACCCGTCACATCCCGTTCACCAGCATTTGACAGGTTTCATACGCATTCGGACTAGCGAAGCGACCGGACCAGAAAGACACATGTCATACTGACCACCGCTGGTCGCAAGTGTCGAACTAACCTATTCTCATTGACAGTTGTTATTCGACGGTGGCGGCCCGACCGGTCAACAACGACACGTGGCAGGGAGCACCATGGCCAGAGACATCGATCCGAGCCTGAACCGACGCAGGCTGCGAATCGAGCTGCGCAAGGCCCGCGACGAGGCGGGCCTCACCCAGCGGGATGCCGTGCAGCAGCTGGAATGGTCACTCTCCAAACTGATCAGAATCGAGAAGGGCACGGTCAGCCTCGGCGTGACCGACCTGCGGGCCCTGCTTCAGCTGTACGGGGTCACGGAGCCCGACAGGGTCACGGAGCTGGAGGAGGCCGCCCGCGGTTCGAAGGGAGCGTCATGGTGGGCGCAGTACAGCGAGGTGGTGTCACCGGCGTACGCCCTCTACCTGGGCTACGAGGGATCGGCGGACACGATCCGCATGTACAACCCCGTCGTGCTGCCCGGCTTGGTGCAGACCGAGGACTACGCCACCGCGCTGCTCTCCGCCCAGACCGGGGAAGCGCGGGTGCGCCCGCAGGTGGAGCTGCGTATCACCCGGCAGGAGCGGTTCTTCGAGACCGACGACGGTCCTGAGATCGACATCGTCCTGGACGAGGCGTCGCTGCGGCGTCAGATCGGAGGTCCGGCGGTACTGCGGCGGCAACTGGACCACCTCAAGACGCTGACGGAGCACCCCAGGACGACCATCCGCGTGCTGCCTTTCTCCGTCGGCGCGCACTTCAGCGTCTCGATCTCCCTCATCCTGCTCGAATTCAAGAACGACGACGATCTGCTCTTCCTGGAGGGTCCGGGCGGTGGTCTGAGCAGCCGTGACGACTTCGGGCTGGTCGCCCGCCACCAGGAGAACTTCGAGGAGATCAGCGCCGAGGCGTACGAGGGCGCTCGGGTGATCGAAGTACTCGACGAGGTCAGGGAGAGCCTGGCCACCAGCTGAATCCGGGCTGGGACGGCCCGGCACGAGACGGGGGAGGCCCCATGACGGTCTTCGGAATACGAGCGTGGTGGCAGCGGTGGCGCGCGCCGGCCGGCACCGGTCCCGCCGCCGATCCCCTCGGGACGTCCGGTGCCGCGGAACAGGGGGCTCCCCCACTCGACGACCACGCGCTGAAGGCGTACGCCATGCAGCGGCCCGAGTGGGCCGAGGCGCTGATCGAGGTGGAGAACGCCCGCGTGGCCGGGGAGATCCGGCTGGTCTCCGCCCGGCTGCTGCTGGGCACGGCGTGCGGCAGCGTCCTGCTGTTCAGCATCGCGCTGGCCACCCGCGCCGCGCCCAGCGTTCCGCACGGCGCTGCGGCTCCGCTCGCCACCGCCGTCATCGGCGCGTTCGTCGCGTCGGTCCTCACCGCACTGGGTGCCGCGCTCGGCAGAGCGCTGCGCGGCCGGACCACGTCGGAGCCCGCCCAGCCGGTCAGCGGGGGCGCCGCCGGGGCTCCAGGGCCGCCAGAGCGCGGTTCAGAGCACGGCGACGATCCGAGGCGGGTGTGAGCCCCCACCAGAGTCCCGCGCCCACGGCCACGACGGCCGTCACCGACAGCCATACCAAGCCGCGGGCCATGTCGCCCGGCACCAGAAAGGCCGCCAGCGCTCCCAGCCCGACGGCAAGGATGCCCGCCACCGAGCAGTACAGCGCCAGCGGCCGCGCCCCGGTCAACCGGTCTCTCCGCGCGCCCGGCCATCCCGGACGTGCGGAAGCGGTTCCTTCCGCTCGGTCTGCCATGCGTGTACCTCCCGTCCCCCCGCGCGGCGGTCAGGCGCCGCGCGATTCCGGGTCCACAAGCCCCGCCAGGAAACCACACCACGTCGAGTGTCGAAAGGCGAGCACAGCGGCCCGGCGGCGCTTCGTATCACGCACCCGTACGCCGTCGTCCACCCGGCCGATGGCCACCTCGACGCAATCCTGCCCGTCCTGTGAATAGCTGCTGCTGAACCACGTGCGTCCCGGCAGTCCGCTGTCGACCACACCCACCTCCTCCAGCACCGTCGGCCGTCACCCGGTCACCACGCTGTCACCCGCCGCTCGACCGAAACACCATCGCCATGTACACGCGCTGCCGTTCCCCTGGAGTCTTCCCAGCTTCCCGCCCGGGGAAGAGCACATAAAGCGTCGATCTGACGACCTGACGCGTGCTCAGCACTGTGGACCACAGCACACTGCAGCCTCGCAGGTCAACGGCAAGTTGACGGTTGTTCTCGGACCGTGGTGGACTTCCGGGGCCATGTACGGCGGCTGGAGAGGAAGCCCGGTGAGAATCCGGCGCGGTCCCGCCACTGTGACCGGGGGTGCTCCCCGGGAGTCAGGAACTCTCACCGCCGGTCTCGTCGAACCAGGGCGTGGACACCCTGAGTGAGGACACAACGCGATGCTCGGCTGCCGTTCAGGACGCAGGCCCGCCACTCCCCTCTCCCGTGTGACCGGCTGACCCCGTGCGTGCCGGACGCGTCTTCGCGTACGGTGCCGCCGCCGGCCTCCTCGGCGACCTGCTCCTCGGCGATCCGCGCCGCGGGCACCCGGTCGCCGTGTTCGGCCGGGCCGCCGGTGCCGTGGAACAGGTGCTGTGGCGTGACCACCGGGGACGGGGCGCGCTGCACACGGCCGTGTGCGCCGGTGGCGCCGCGGGTGTCGGGTTGCTCGCCGCCCGTTCCGTACGGTCCTCCCCCGCCGCCTCCGCCGCGCTGACCGCGGCCGCGACGTGGGCCGTCGTCGGCGGCACCTCGCTGGCCCGGGAGGCCCGCGCGATCGGCCGGGCCCTGGAGGCCGGTGACGTCGAGGCGGCCCGCGAACGGCTGCCGCACCTGTGCGGCCGCGACCCGCAGTCCCTGGACGCCGACGGCATCGCCCGCGCGGTCGTGGAGTCCGTCGCCGAGAACACCTCCGACGCGGTGGTGGGCGCCCTGGTGTGGGGTGCCGTGGCCGGCGTGCCGGGCCTGCTCGGCTTCCGGGCGGTCAACACCCTCGACGCCATGGTCGGACACAGGTCCCCGCGCCACCGCCGGTTCGGCTGGGCCTCGGCGCGCCTCGACGACGTGGCCGGCTGGCCCGGCGCCCGGCTGACCGCCGCGGCGGCCGTCGTGGCCAGCGGCGACGCCCGGGGCGCGGTACGGGCCTGGCGCGCCGACGCCGGGCGGCACCCGAGCCCCAACGCCGGTCCCGTCGAGGCGTCCTTCGCGGGCGCGCTCGGCGTACGGCTCGGCGGGACGCTCTCGTACGGCGGCCGGGTGGAGCACCGGCCGGTGCTCAACGGCGCGGCGGGCCGGGCCGTCGACACGGCCGACATCGACCGGGCGGTACGGCTCTCCCGGCGCGTGACCTGGCTGGCGCTGGGCGTGTGCGCGGGCGCGCGGCTCCTCGCGGACGCCCGCACAGCACGTACATCCCGCGCAGCGCGTATATCCCGCGCAGCGCGTACATCCCGCACAGCGCGTACATCCTTTGCACCCCGTACGTCCCGCGCATCCCGTACGCCCCGTGCACCCCGTACGTGGAGAGGACGCACGTCATGAGCGGTGGGGGTCTGCTCGTCGCCGGTACCACCTCCGACGCGGGCAAGAGCGTCGTGACGGCGGGGATCTGCCGGTGGCTGGTGCGGCAGGGCGTGAAGGTGGCGCCGTTCAAGGCGCAGAACATGTCGCTGAACTCGTTCGTGACGCGCGAGGGCGCGGAGATCGGGCGGGCGCAGGCCATGCAGGCGCAGGCGTGCCGCGTGGAGCCGACCGCGCTGATGAACCCGGTGCTGCTGAAGCCGGGCGGCGAGCGCAGCAGCCAGGTGGTGCTGCTGGGGAAGCCGGTCGGCGAGATGAGCGCCCGGGGGTACCACGGCGGACGGCAGCAGCGACTGCTCGGCACCGTCCTCGAGTGCCTCGCCGAACTGCGGGGCACGTATGACGCGGTGATCTGTGAGGGGGCGGGCAGCCCGGCGGAGATCAACCTGCGCCGGACCGACATCGTGAACATGGGGATCGCCCGGGGCGCCGGGCTGCCCGTGGTCGTCGTCGGCGACATCGACCGGGGCGGCGTCTTCGCCTCGTTCTTCGGGACCGTCGCGCTGCTCTCGCCCGAGGACCAGGCGCTGGTCGCGGGGTTCGTCGTCAACAAGTTCCGTGGTGACGTCTCGCTGCTGGAACCGGGGCTGGAGATGCTGCGCGGGCTCACCGGGCGGCACACCTACGGCGTACTTCCCTTCCGGCACGGCCTCGGCATCGACGAGGAGGACGGGCTCCGTGTCTCCTTGCGCGGAACGGTCCGCGAGTCGAACACCGCGCCGCCGGTCGGCGAGGACGTGCTGCGGATCGCGGTCTGCGCGGTGCCGCTGATGTCCAACTTCACGGACGTGGACGCGCTGGCCGCCGAGCCGGGTGTCGTCGTGCGGTTCGTGGACCGGCCGGAGGAGCTGGCCGACGCGGACCTCGTCGTCGTACCGGGGACGCGCGGCACGGTCCGCGCGCTGGAGTGGCTGCGCGAGCGCGGGCTCGCGGACGCGATCGCCCGCCGGGCCGCCGAGGGCCGCCCCGTCCTCGGTGTCTGCGGTGGCTTCCAGCTCCTCGGCGAGCACATCGAGGACGACGTGGAGAGCCGCCGCGGGCACGTCGACGGGCTCGGACTGCTCCCCGTACGGGTGCGGTTCGACCGCGAGAAGACCCTGACCCGGCCGGTGGGCGAGGCCCTCGGCGAACGGGTCGAGGGGTACGAGATCCACCACGGGGTGGCCGACGTGACCGGCGGAGACCCCTTCCTGGACGGCTGCCGGGTCGGCCAGACCTGGGGCACCCACTGGCACGGCTCGCTGGAGTCGGACGGTTTCCGGCGGGCCTTCCTGCGCGAGGTGGCCGCCGCCGCGGGCCGCCGCTTCGTGCCCGCCCCCGACACGTCGTTCGCCGCGCTGCGCGAGGAGCAGCTCGACCGGCTCGGCGACCTGATCGAACACCACGCGGACACCGACGCGCTGTGGCGGCTCATCGAGTCCGGCGCGCCGCAAGGACTGCCCTTCATTCCACCGGGAGCGCCCGCATGAGCACTGTGCTGTTGTTGTCGACCGCCGACACGGACCTGCTGGCGGCCCGCGCGTCGGACGCCGCGTACCGGATCGGCAACCCGACCCGCGTCGATGTCCGGCAGGAGCTGCCGGGGCTGCTGGACGGCGCGGACCTCGCGGTCGTACGGCTGCTCGGCGGCAGGCGCGCCTGGGAGGACGGGCTCGCGGCGCTGAAGGCGTCCGGCGTCCCGACCGTGCTGCTCGGCGGCGAGTCCGTGCCGGACGCCGAGCTGATGGCGGAGTCGTCGGTGCCGGCCGGTGTGGTCGCCGAGGCCCTGCGCTACCTGGTCGAGGGGGGCCCGGACAACCTCACCCAGCTCGCCCGGTTCCTCTCCGACACGGTGCTGCTGACCGGCGAGGGCTTCGACGAGCCACGGAAGACGGCGGAGTACGGCGTCCACGGCGAGCGCCCCTTCACCGAGGGCCGCCCGACGGTCGGTGTGCTCTTCTACCGGGCCCACGAACTGAGCGGCAACACCGCCTTCGTGGACACCCTGTGCGACGCGGTCGAGGCGCGCGGCGCCAACGCGCTGCCGGTGTACTGCGGTTCGCTGCGCGGCGCGGACGCGGGGCTGTACGAACTGCTCGGCCGCGCGGACGCGCTCGTCGCCACGGTCCTCGCGGCCGGCGGCACACACGCCTCCGAGGCGTCGGCGGGCGGTGACGAGGAGGCGTGGGACGTCGGCGCGCTCGCCGACCTCGACGTGCCGGTGCTGCAGGGGCTCTGCCTGACCTCCTCCAAGGCGGCGTGGGAGGCGTCCGACGCCGCTCTCTCCCCCATGGACGCGGCGATGCAGGTCGCGATCCCCGAGTTCGACGGCCGGCTGATCACGGTGCCGTTCTCCTTCAAGGAGCAGGGCCCGGACGACGTGCCGGTGTACGTCGCCGACCCCGAGCGGGCCGGACGGGTCGCCGGGATCGCCGTGCGGCACGCCGCGCTCAGGCACAAGCCGAACGCCGACAAGAAGATCGCGCTGGTCTTCACCGCGTACCCGACCAAGCACTCGCGGGTCGGCAACGCGGTGGGCCTGGACACGCCCGCGTCGGCGGTGAAGGTGCTGGACGCGCTGCGGGACGCGGGGTACGGCGTCCACGGCTACCCCGCGGGCGGCGACGAGCTGATCCACCGGCTGATCGAGGCCGGCGGGCACGACGTGGAGTGGCTGACGGAGGACCAGCTGGCCGCCGCGCCCGCGCGGGTGCCGCTGGCGGAGTACCGGGCGTGGTTCGAGAAGCTCGACCCGGAGCTGAGGGACGCCATGACCGAGGCGTGGGGCGAACCGCCGGGCACGCTCTACGTGGACGGCGACGACATCGTCCTCGCCTCCCTCCGGTTCGGGAACGTCGTCGTGATGATCCAGCCGCCGCGCGGCTTCGGGGAGAACCCGATCGCGATCTACCACGACCCCGACATGCCGCCCTCGCACCACTACCTGGCGGCCTACCGCTGGCTCGACAACAGCTTCGGCGCCGACGCCGTCGTGCACATGGGCAAGCACGGCACGATGGAGTGGCTGCCGGGCAAGGGCCTCGGGCTGAGCGCGGGCTGCGCGCCCGACGCCGTCCTCGGCGACCTCCCGCTCGTCTACCCGTTCATCGTCAACGACCCCGGTGAGGGCACCCAGGCCAAGCGGCGCGGGCACGCCACCGTCGTCGACCACCTGGTGCCGCCGATGGCCCGCGCCGACACCTACGGCGACCTGGCCAAGCTGGAGCAGCTCCTCGACGAGTACGCGCTCGTCTCCGACCTGGACCCGACGAAGGCACCGGCGGTCCGCGCGCAGATCTGGACGCTGGTCAAGGCCGCCGAACTCCACCACGACCTGCACGTGGACGACCAGCCGGACGACGACGAGTTCGACTCGTTCGTCATGCACATCGACGGCTACCTGTGCGAGATCAAGGACGTGCAGATCCGCGACGGGCTGCACATCCTGGGCGGCGGCCCGGTCGGCGAACCCCGCGTCAACCTGGTCCTCGCGGTGCTGCGTGCCTCGCAGGTCTGGGGCGGGCGGGCCAACGCGCTGCCGGGGCTCAGGGCCGCCCTGGCCGAGCACTTCGGGCTGGTGGAGAAGGAGCTGCTGGCAGAGCCGGGCGCGCCGGTGAAGGTGCCGGTGGAGCTGACGGAGCTGGTGGCGGGCCCGTCCCGGACGGGCGCCGACGCGATCGACCTCCTCGAACAGCTGTGCCGTCGGTTCGCCGAGGGCATGGAGGCGCGGGACTGGGACGCGGCGGCCGTACCGGGACTGGTGCGGGAGGTGCTCGGCGCGGAGCTGCGCGACGCGGTCGCCGTCCTTGAGTTCGCCTGCGCGGAGGTCGTGCCGCGGCTCGCCCGGACCACGGACGAGATCGGGCACGTCCTGCGGGCGCTGGACGGCGGTTACGTCCCGGCGGGACCGTCGGGTTCGCCCACCCGCGGTCTGGTCAACGTGCTCCCCACCGGCCGGAACTTCTACTCCGTCGACCCCAAGGCGATCCCGTCCCGGCTGAGCTGGGAGGTGGGCCAGTCGCTCGCGGACTCCCTGGTCCAGCGGTACCTGACCGACACCGGGGAGTACCCGGAGTCCGTCGGTCTCACGGTGTGGGGCACCTCCGCGATGCGCACCCAGGGCGACGACATCGCTGAGATCCTCGCGCTGCTGGGCTGCCGCCCGGTGTGGGACGACGCCTCGCGACGGGTCACCGGGTTCGAGATCGTGCCGGTGGCCGAGCTGGGCCGGCCGCGCATCGACGTCACGGTCCGCATCTCGGGCTTCTTCCGGGACGCGTTCCCGCACGTGGTCGGGCTCATCGACGACGCGGTGCGGGCGGTGGCCGAGCTGGACGAGCCCGCCGACGCCAACTACGTGCGGGCGCACGCCGACGAGGACACCGCCGGGCACGGCGACCGGCGGCGCGCGACGGCCCGGATCTTCGGCTCGAAGCCGGGGGCGTACGGCGCGGGTCTGCTGCCGCTGATCGACGCCCGCAACTGGCGCTCGGACGCGGACCTCGCCGAGGTGTACGCGGTGTGGGGCGGCTACGCCTACGGGCGCGGGCTCGACGGGCGGGCGGCGCGCGGCGACATGGAGACGGCGTTCCGGCGGATCGCGGTGGCGGCGAAGAACGTCGACACCCGCGAGCACGACCTCGTCGACGCCGACGACTACTTCCAGTACCACGGCGGCATGGTCGCGATGGTCCGCCATCTGACGGGTGAGAGCCCCGAGGCGTACGTCGGCGACTCGGCCACCCCGGACCAGGTGAAGACGCGCACGCTGGGCGAGGAGACGCACCGCGTCTTCCGCGCCCGGGTGGTCAACCCGCGCTGGATGGCGGCGATGCGGCGCCACGGCTACAAGGGCGCCTTCGAGATGGCGGCCACCGTGGACTACCTCTTCGGCTACGACGCCACGGCCGGGGTCGTGGACGACTGGATGTACGAGAAGCTCAGCACGGAGTACGTCTTCGACGCGGAGAACCGGGACTTCATGAAGAAGTCCAACCCGTGGGCGCTGCGCGGCATCACGGAGCGGCTCCTGGAGGCCGCCGACCGCGGGCTGTGGGCCGAACCCGACGCGGAGACGCTGGAGCGGCTGCGGGCCACGTATCTGGAGCTTGAGGGCGACTTGGAGGGCGACGACCAGTGACCACGACCCCGTTCCCGTTCACGGCCGTCGTAGGCCAGGACGACCTGCGGCTCGCGCTGCTGCTGAACGCCGTCTCACCGGCGGTCGGCGGTGTGCTGGTGCGCGGCGAGAAGGGCACCGCCAAGTCCACGGCCGTACGGGCGCTGTCGGCGCTGATGCCGGCGGTGGACGCCGTCTCCGGCTGCCGGTTCTCCTGCGACCCCGACTCCCCCGACCCCGGCTGCCCGGACGGGCCGCACGAGCCGGGGGCGTTCGAGACCCGGCCGGCGCGGATGGTCGAGCTGCCCGTCGGTGCCTCCGAGGACCGGCTCGTCGGCGCCCTCGACATCGAGCGGGCGCTGTCGGAGGGCGTGAAGGCGTTCGAGCCGGGCCTGCTCGCCGACGCGCACCGCGGGATTCTGTACGTGGACGAGGTCAACCTGCTCCACGACCATCTGGTGGACCTACTGCTGGACGCCGCCGCGATGGGCGCCTCGTACGTGGAGCGCGAGGGCGTCTCGGTGCGGCACGCCGCCCGGTTCCTGCTCGTCGGGACCATGAACCCCGAGGAGGGCGAGCTGCGGCCGCAGCTCCTGGACCGGTTCGGGCTGACCGTCGAGGTCGCGGCCTCGCGCGAGCCCGACCAGCGGGTGGAGGTCGTACGGCGGCGGCTCGCCCACGACGACGACCCCGACGGTTTCGCGGCGCGCTGGGCCGACGAGGAGGCCGCCGTACGGGCGCGGATCGCGGCGGCGCGGGAGCTGCTGCCGTCGGTGCGGCTCGGCGACGGGGCGCTGCGGCAGATCGCGGCGACCTGCGCGGCGTTCGAGGTGGACGGCATGCGCGCCGACATCGTGATGGCGCGCACGGCGACCGCGCTGGCGGCGTGGGCCGGGCGTACGGAGGTACTGGCGGAGGACGTGCGGCAGGCGGCGCTGCTGGCGCTGCCGCACCGGCGCAGGCGCAACCCGTTCGACGCGCCGGGTCTGGACGAGGACAAGCTGGACGAGACGCTGGAGGAGTTCGGCGGGCAGGACGGAGACGGCGGCGACGACGATCCCGACGGGCCCGGTGGTCCCGGCGGGGGCGGCGGTGCGCCGGCTCCCGAGGACGGTGGTCCCGAGGGCGGTGACGACGCCGCGCGGCCGGAGGCCGGCGAGGGCGGGGAACCGCAGCCGTCGGGTCCGGGCGCCGGCGAGCAGCAGCCCGCGCGGGCCTCTGAGCCGTTCCGTACGAAGGTGCTGAGCGTGCCGGGGCTGGGCGAGGGCGCCGCCGGGCGGCGTTCG
>NZ_JAVRHI010000414.1:0-38582 GCF_034105845.1 Streptomyces sp. CRN 30
CCGGGCCCGGTGCCGCGCCGGGTGGCCGCGCTGCTCGGTCCGGCGCCCGCGGTGCGCAGCTGGCCGTCGGTGTTCAGCACGCCCGGCCTGGCGGCCTGGGGTGCCGCCGCGGGGACGGCCGTCTCGGCGATGTCGTCCGCGAACAGCGCCGTGACCATGTTCTTCATCCTGCACGCGGCGACGCCCTTCTGAACCGGCGCGGGGCCGGCCGGCGAAGGGCACGGAGGAGCACGAGGACGAGGGCGGGCAGGAGGACGAGCGCCGCGCCGCGACGCCGTCCGGGGCGCGCGGGAGTGAGACGGACGAGACAGGTGAGATACGAGGGACAGTCATTCGTATCTCTGACGGGACATAGAGTTCAGCAGCCCGCTGCACAGACGCACGGGAGGCCAGACACGGTCGAGAACAGCCGCGGGCAGCGGCCGGCCGGAAGGACAGAGGGGGATCCCCGGTGGGCGGTACGAGAAGGCGGGGCAGCACTCCGTCCCGAGGCAAGCCGACGACGCGGCTGACGAAGCGGGGCCGGACGCTGGCCTGGACGGCGGGTGTGTGCGGGGTGCTGGTGCTCGGTGTCGCGGGAGCGGGCGCCTGGATATACCAGGACCTGAACGGCAACATCCACGGTGCCGACATCGAGGACAGACTGGGCGGGGACCGCCCCGCCAACCTCAGCCCCGGATCGAAGAACATCCTGGTCGTCGGTTCCGACAGCCGTGACGGGGACAACGCCGGGTACGGCGAGGGCCTCACCACCATGCAGTCGGACACGCTGATGGTGCTGCACATCCCGGCGAACCGGGAGTGGGCCACGGTGGTGTCCCTGCCGCGTGACTCCTGGGTGCGGATACCCGCGTGCGACAAGGGTGACGGCAGCACCTCCGACCCGCACAGCTTCAAGATCAACGAGGCGTTCGCGATCGGTGGCACCAGCGGCGAGGTCGCCGACGCCGCCGCCTGCACCATCCGGACGGTGGAGGCCAACACCGGGATGCGCATCGACCACTTCATGTCCGTGGACTTCCAGGGTTTCAAGGGCATGGTCAACGCCCTGGACGGCATCGAGGTCTGCCCCGAGGAGGCCATCCACGACGACAAGGCCCACCTGGACATGGAGGCCGGCTGCCAGACCGTCAAGGACGAGACGGCGCTCGGCTACGTCCGCACCCGGTACAGCGTCGGCGACGGTTCCGACATCGGGCGCATAGGCCGCCAGCAGGAGTTCATGGAGGCCCTCGCCGCCAAGGCGCAGACCAAGCTGGCCGACCCGACCGCGCTCCACGGCTTCCTGCAGTCCGCCACCAAGTCGCTGACCACGGACGAGGACCTGGCCGGCATCAAGCCGCTGTACGGTCTCGCCTCCGAGATCCAGGGCATCCCCGAGGACCGGCTGACCTTCCTGACCGTGCCCAACTACCCGCGCGAGGCCGACGTGGCCACCGACAAGGCCAACGTCGTGTGGCAGTACCCGCAGGCCGCCACCCTGTTCACCGCCCTGGCCAAGGACCAGGAGGTCGACAAGGAGGAGCTGGAGGCCGACGCCGAGAACCTCGTGTACGCGTCCTCCGTACGGGTGCAGGTCCTCAACGGAACCGGGGTCTCCGGGCGCGCCGCCGAGGTCGCCGAGCAGCTGGGCGAGGTCGGGTTCACCGTCGTCGGCACGGGCAACGCCCCGGAGAACACCGACACCACCACCGTCACCGCGCCGCAGGGACTGGAGGCGCAGGCCGCGGCGCTCACCTCGCGGGTGACCGGCGCCGAGGCCGGGCCGGACGAGGGTGCGACCGCCGGTGTGGTGACCCTCGTCGTCGGGACGGACTTCGAGCTCGACGACATCCGGTGACCCCGGGTGCCCGGCCGGGGGCATGACGCGGGCTCCGAGGGGGTGACCGGCCGCCGTGGCGCGGACCGCGGCGGCCGGGACCTTGCGACGGCGACGCGTCGGGCCGACACCCGATCGGGGTGTCGGCCCGGCACAGGCGCCGCTTGGTTCAGAGGTCGAATTCGTGGGGCGGCAGGTCGAGAGTGAAGCATGCCTCGCGGACGACGGCCTGTTCATGGGTGTCGAAGTAGCCGTCGGCGCCGCCGATAACGATACCGATCTGGATGACGGCACGCGCCTCGGCGGGCTTCTTCTTCGCCTTGGCGATCTCCTGGAGCACGCTGACCTTGCCGAACGCGAAGTCGGCGGTGAGCCTGTCCAGGTTCTGCTCGAAGCGGCGGTGCAGGTCGTCGGCGGGGAAGTTCTGCAGCACCTCGTTGGTGGCGATGAGCTGGGCCACCCGCTGCCGCTCGGACGGGTCGACGGAGCCGTCGGCGGCGGCGACCAGCGCGCACATCGCCATGCTGGCGTCGCGGAAGGCGCCGCTCTTCAGATCGTTCTTCTTCGACATCAGCTGGGTCTGCATCGTCGATGCGGACTCCTTGATGCGGTCCCACAGGGCCATCAGCAACTCCGTAAGTCGTCATGTCGTCATGTCGCGCCGGTCAGGGGCGGGTCCGCCGTGGTGGTGGCCCGCCCCTCCCTTATTTCTACAGCAATGTAGAAACTAGTGGGTAGGAACGGGGAGACCCGGACCGGCCACCTCCCCGGCGCCCGGCGCATCCGGTGGTTGCCGCGAGCAACCTCCGGCTCCGCGCTCTCGTCCTCCCAGGGGGCGGGGCGGCCACGCGGAGCGGACGCCGCCCGGCGGTGCACACGGGGACGGACGGGGCGGGCGGGGTACATGGACGGGGTGCGGGACCAGGGCGGCAGAGCGCGGCGCCATCGGTACGGGGCGGTGGCTGCCCTCGCTCTGGCGGCGATCGTCCTGCTCGCCGCGGTGCCGCTGCTCTCCGACCGCTTCGGCGCGGCCTTCGACGGCGGGGTGTCCGCCCGCTTCACGACCGCACGCGTCGACGGTGCGGGCCGGCCGGACACCACGGGCGAGGGCGCCGGTGGTCCGGACGTGCTGACGTACCGCGTACAGGTGGAGGATCGCACCGGCCTGGACGCCGAGCACGAGGCGCGCACCGTGCACGAGGTGCTGACCGACCCCCGGGGCTGGACGGCCCACGGGGAGGTGGCCTTCGTGCCGACCGACTCGGCCTCCGCGGACCTGACCGTCAGGATCGCCACCCCGGCCACCGTGGACCTGCTGTGCGGGAGGGCCGGGCTGGACACCGGCGGCGAGGTCAACTGCCGGGTGGACAACGATGTCGTCGTCAACCTCAAACGCTGGACGTCCGGATCACCGCAGTTCCCGGGGCCCATAGAGGAGTACCGGGCACTCATCGTCAACCACGAGGTGGGTCACCGCCTGGGCCGCGGACACGAGACGTGTCCCCGTGCGGGGGCGCCCGCGCCGGTGATGATGCAGCAGATCAAGGGCCTGAAGGGCTGCGTGGCCAACGCCTGGCCCCACGACTCCGACGGCACCTACCTGGGCGGTCCGTCGGTGCCGTGACCGCCCGTGCGGCGGCCGGTCGCCGAGGGGTGCCGCGCGGGTGCCGTCCCGTCGGGCCCTCTTGAAGTGACCGTTCGCATTCTTCACTGTACCGTACGTTATATGGCTAGATCAGAGGTCATACCGCATTTGTCGGGCATCGCCGCCCGAATAGTCGGCCTGGGAGCGTGGGTGCCGCCGCGTCGGATGACCAATGCCGAGGTCTGCTCGCGGCTGGACACGTCGGACGAATGGATCAGGGCGCGGATCGGTGTCACCACCCGCCACGTCGCGGAACCGGACACGGCGACCAGTGACATGGCGGTCGAGGCGGGGCTGCGGGCGATGAAGTCGGCGGGAGTGGACCACGTCGACACGGTGCTGCTGGCGACCGCCACGCCCGACCACCCCATCCCCGGCACCGCGCCGGCGGTGGCCCACGGGCTGGGACTGCCCCAGGTGCCGGCGTTCGACGTCATAGCGGGCTGTTCGGGCTTCATCTACTGCGTCAACGTGGCGGCGGGGCTCCTGCACGCGGGCATCTGCCGCACCGTGCTGGTGGTGGGGGCCGACGTGATGCACCGTGCCGTCGATCCCACCGACCGGATCACGGCACCCATCTTCGGCGACGGAGCGGGTGCCGTGGTGCTGACGGCCGGCCGGCCGGGCGACCCCGGAACCCTGGGCCCGGTCGCCTGGGGGAGTGACGGTGCGCGCGTCGCCCCCCTCTGCATCCCCGGCGGAGGTTTCCGCCGGACGGGCACCGGGTCGGCGGACGCCGAGGCCGACAGGTTCCTGCGGATGGACGGCAAAGAGGTGTTCCGCCACGCGGTGCGCCGTATGTGCGAGGCGGTGCGGGACGCGGCCGCCGCGGCCGGATGGGCCGTCGAGGACGTCGACCGGCTCGTCGTCCACCAGGCCAACGCGCGGATCAGCGCCACGGTGGCCGACACCTTGGGCGTCCCGCCGGAGCGGGTGCCGTCCAACATCGGAGAGGTCGGCAACACGTCGACGGCATCCATCCCCCTGCTGCTCGCGCACGCCGCCGGCACGGGGGATCTCATTCCCGGCCATCGGGTCGCGGTGGCTGCTTTCGGCGCTGGATTCACCTGGGCCGCCAGCACTCTGGTGTGGCCCGACGACGTGGAGGCACTCTCATGACCCTGCCCTCGAAGGTAACGAGCGGCGACGACGACACCCCGGACATCATCGACTTCGCTTTCATCAAGCACGTCCTGGTGAGCAAGGCGGGTCTGCCGGCGGATCCGATCACTCCGGACGCCACCCTGCTGCAGGCCGGCATCGACTCCATGGCGGTGACCGTGCTGTCCATGGCCCTGGAGGACCGGCTGGGACTGGTCCTCACCGAACACACCCTCTCCCAGGCGCCCACCGTGGCGGCCCTGGCCGACCTGGTGGCCGAGCGCGCCACCGTGTGACCCCGTTCGACCTGCACAGTTCCCGGAGAACTCCATGGCAGTGAAAGAAAAAATCGTCACTCTGTCCTGGCACGGCATGTCCTACGACTGCCGCTACGTGGCCGCCGACCGGCGGCCGACGACCGAACCCCTCGTCGTCGTCAGCGGCGGGGTGCAGCACGTGCACGCCTGGGCGCGGCTGGAGAAGAGGATCACCTCGCACACCGACATCATCATCCCGGAACTGCCCGACCTCGACGATGCGCCGGACCCCGCCGACCAGTGCTTCGACAGCTACATCGGCGTGCTCTGCCACGCGCTGGACCAACTGCGGGTCGAACGGGTCAACTTCCTCGGCGTCTCCTACGGCGCGCCCATCGCGTTCCGGCTGGCCCGCGCCTTCCCCGAGCGCATCGCCCGCCTCCTCCTCGTCGGCGCCACCCACGAAGTGCACGCCGGGGTGGCCGAGCTGACCCGCAACCTGGTCGACCGGCCGCAGCGCACCGGCGACCACGCCATGGAGGAGGCGGTCGACGAGCAGCTCGCCCGGAGCATCGTGAAGATCCTGGTGAACTCGTCCCGGGCCGAGGACATCCCCCACGTCTCGGCCGTGAACCGCATGCTCCAGCGGTACTTCACGCACCACGCCGGCTCGTCCCGCCGCTACGTCACCAGCCACCGGCTGCTGCTGGACGAGGAGCTCTACCCGCCCGGCGGACTGCACGGCATACCCACCCTCGTGTTCACCGGGGAACACGACCAGACCAGCACCCCCGACGAGAACCGTGCCGTCGCGGCCACCATCACCGACTCCACGTTCACGCTCATCAAGAACGCGGACCACATGGTCCACCTGGAGCGCGAGGCGGAGTACGCCGACCTCGTGCTCCGGTTCATCCAGGACCGTTCGCTGGAGGGCCTGGACTACTGCACACCGTTGGAACGACTGAAACCGTCCGCCGCCCGGCGCACCGCCCACGCCTGAGCGCGGGCCGGGCCCGGTCCCCGGGAACGGCGCGGGCGCGGTGGACGGCCGACCGTCCGCCGCGCCCACCGGGGCCCGCCTGCGTCAGTTGTTGGCGTCCCGCTCGAAGTCCTCGGCGCACTGCTCACGCTCCGCCTGGGTGTTCGCGTGCTCGACGCAGTCCGAGTAGCTCTTGAACTCGTCGCTGTTGAGCAGCGACACACCCGCCGCGAGGATGAGCGACGAGGCGATCAGCGCCAGCGCACCCAGCACCGCGCCGATGAGCGCCATGGCGCCGTTGCTCGCGATACCGCGCTTCTTGCGGCGGTGACCGAGGATGCCGAAGACGACGGCGAGCACCCCCAGCGCGATCCCGCCGATCACGGTCCAGAACAGCACCGCGGCCAGCAGGCCGAGCACCAGGGCCGCGATGCCGAACCCGTTGCGCTGCCCGGCCGCTGGCCCGGGGGTGGCCTGGTGGCTCCCGTGCTGGTCGTGGGCCCATGCCATCGTCAGTACCTCCACTGCGTCGTTGCCGTGATGAGGTCGCCCGGACGTCGGCCCTCGTGCCTGCCGCGCGTCGGGCGCCGGTGGGTCATGGCAAGCGGCTGCCCCCGATGCGCGGCGGTATGCCCTCGGCGGCGGTCAGAGCAGGGACGCGGAGGCGCAGGTGGTGGGGGTGGCGTGTGCGGGATCGAGGATGTTGGTGATCTCGTGGTGGACGATGCGGTCGATCTGGCCGCTCATGGCGTGCAAGGAGACGTCGAGTGGACAGAGGTCCTGGATGTAGAGGTTGCGGACGTTCGGTCCGTCGAGGAACGCCGACCACGACGGGGTGACGTTCTCGTCGTAGAGAGTGGCCATGACGGTGTAGCGGACGCCGGGGACGGTGTCGCCGCCGCGGTTGAGCTTGGTGAGGAAGGCCGAGCCGGCGAGCTGCTGAACGAGGGCGGGCGCGACCCGGACGGTCGCGGCGTCCAGATCGGCCGCGCGGGCGATGTTGGCCAGCCCGTGCAGGGTGGTGCCGTGGTTGGGCGGGACGATGCCGATGAAGTTGTACACCTCGTCCGCGCCGTCGAGGAACTTCAGGTAGTAACGGGGCATCAGGCCGCCCTGCGACTGGCCGAGCATGTCGACCTCGCGGACACCGGTCGCGACCCGCACCCGGTCGACATAGTCGGCCAGCTGCTCGGCGGACTCCTCGATCGGGCCCAGGCCGTGCACCATGGGCACGCCGGTCTGCCCGTAGTCGAGGGCGAAGACGCAGTAGCCGCGGCGCACCAGGTACGGGGCCAGGAAGGCCCAGTTGTCGATGGAGTTGGCGCCGGTTCCGTGGACCAGCACCACCGGCCGTGGATGGGCGGCGGACGGCCGGCAGGTGAAGTCGTTGAATCCGCGGCTCGGAGCCACGGGGGGAGCGGCGTCGGCCGTACCGGTGAGGGAAGCGCTGGTGAGCATGGCGGCGGCGAGGAGCGTGCGCAGGGTACGCATGGGGGTGGGCTGCGTCCGGCGGGCCATGGGAACTCCTTTGCGAAAGGGCGTGCTGCGCGCTGGACGCCTGCCGTCGGGGGAGGGAGGAAGAGGCCGGTGCCGCGGCGGTTGCACTACCCAACGGCGTGCGGGCCGGTTGGTCACTGAGCCGTGTGAGTGACTGTGCCGGCCTCCCCGCGCGTTCCTTGGGGAACGCCGCCGATTCACCCGCCTCGTCGTGCCGTCACACCCGGTGGCGGGAGATCCGCATCGTCCCGCCGTTGTGCGTGCCGGTGGCCCGTGGGCTATAGTGGATCTTGAGCTCGCCGCCACGAACCACAGGCGGTGGCCCGCGCGTTGGTGGTCCAAGGAAAGACGTCCCGCTTCCTGCGGGGAGATGCAGGTGCAAGGCCTGCCCGGCGCTCGACGAGACCCCGCCCCCGGCATCACCGGGGGCGGGGTTTTCTCTGCTTGGCTGCCTTCCCGCCCGTTCGCCCGCCGGCCCGGCAGGGCCCTCAGGCGTCGGTCCGGCCGGCGACG
Organism: Streptomyces sp. CRN 30; assembly: GCF_034105845.1. Taxonomy (NCBI): domain Bacteria; kingdom Bacillati; phylum Actinomycetota; class Actinomycetes; order Kitasatosporales; family Streptomycetaceae; genus Streptomyces; species Streptomyces sp. CRN 30. The sequence goes on from NZ_JAVRHI010000414.1 coordinate 7,815, forward strand.
CCCTTGTCGTACGCGTCCACGAAGACGCCCTCGGCGCCGTACGCGAGCCGCACCCGGTCGTACAGCCAGCAGTCGAACATCGCGCGGTACTCGTCGCGCGACGACTCCGAGGGACCGTACGGGGCCTGGAAGCCCTTCCGTCCGCCCACCCATGCCGCGAACCGGCGCGTGGCGTCCCGCGGGTCCCACGGCTCCCCCCGGCGCACCGGACCGGGCACGCCGGAGACGACGGTGACGTCCATGAACAACTGCCGCTGCCCGGGGCCGACCTCGGGGCCCGGACCGACGAGACCCGGGGTCCCCCCGCGGGTCAGCCGTACCGGACGGACCCACAGCTCGTCGATCTCGTAGACCTGCCGGCAGTGGCGGACCAGCTCCTCCAGGTGCTGTGCCGGTACGAGCGCCTCCTGCGCGACGACGTCCCGCCGCAGGTGGTGGCGGATCCGCCGGGTCAGGACGGGTCCCAGGAACGCGCTGCCGGAACGCGTCGCCCAGCCCAGCGGCAGGCGGAACAGCGGGTGGCCGCCGAAGGGGGCCAGCAGGGCGCCGGCCGCGAAGGGGCCACGGCGGTGACGGCGGTGGTAGTGCCGCAGCGGCAGGTACTCGACGCGGCCCCCGGCCCGCGCGCAGTTCCGTGCGTGCGCGGGGAACCACGGCGCGTACCACCGGTGGACACGGCTCCTTTGGCCCTTCGCGCGGTCGGCGAACTCACCGGTCACGACGACGCCCTCGTCGTGACCGGTGACGAACCCCTCGACGAACGCGGGACCGTCCGCCGTGTCGGCGAGGCGGGTGAGGTCCCGGCACAGGTCCACGAGGCCGGTCACCGGGTGGTACCGCACCTCGACCCAGGCGTGGGCCGGGACGACCCGCAGCTCGACCGCGACCAAGAACCCGAGGGAGCCCCGGCTCCAGGGCAGCGCGTGGAAGAGGTCGGGATGCTCCGCGGCCGACGCCCGGACCACCTCGCCGGTCCCCAGCAGCACCTCGTAGGCCACCACGGTGTCGGCGAACGGGCCGTGCCGGTGCGACGTGGAGTCGACGCCGGACCCCATGGTCAGCCCGCCGACCGTGAGACCGTCGGGGCCCGGCGCGACGGGGAGGGTCCAGCCCCGGCGGACGAGGTGACGGACGAGCCGCCCCATGGTGACACCGGGCTCCACCCGGACGACCCGGTGCTCGGTGTCCAGTTCCAGTACGGCGTCGAGGGCGAACTCAACGGGACGGGCCGCCGACTTGAACGAGCGGCCACGGAGCGCCACCGCCGAGCGCCACTCCCCGGTGCCCGTGCACAGCAGCCCCGCGCGCTCACCGGCCAGCCGCCGCACGGTGGCCCCCAGCCTCGCGACCCGCTGCTCGTGCGCGGCGGGACGGCGCAGGACCCGGCGGCAGACGGCGTACGCGGAGTGCGCGAGCCAGAGCACCCCGGCCACGGCCAGGAGCAGCGGAATGACGAGGAGCCGGGGAGGGCGCGACGGCGCGCCCCGGGGGAGGGGGTCCGCCGACGGGCCCGGGGGAGGGGAGGGGGCCGCGGGGGGCGGAACCGGTGCCGCGCGGACGGCGGAGTGTGCGGAGGTGTCGGTCACGGACGTGTCCTCTGACGGGTCGGGTGGTTCGCCCGGGGCGCGCCGGACGAACGGGAGGCGGTCACCGGTCACGGTCTCCGCCGGGGCCGGGCCTGCCGCGCGGCGGACAGGGCGCGGCGGCCTTCCGGCGGCGGCGAACGGGTGCCGATCCTGGCACAGCCGGTCGCCGCGGACGGACCGCCGGCGTGGCCCGTCACCCGGATGCCCGTCGGCCCGCCACCGGTATTGACGGCGCCACCGCACCTTCCGGCCGCGCTCCGGGCCGCGTCCGCCGGCGTCCTGTGCCCCGCACGGGTGACGCCCGATCTGAGACACCTGGTGACCTACTCGTTCCCTGGGGTCGGCCCATGACCACTTCGGCCCCGCCGGACGACCCGGCCCTGGGTCCCCCCGACGACGAGCGCGGCGAGCTGCTGCGTGAACTCACCGATCCGCGACGGCTGTTGTTGATCACCGTGGAGGGCCTTACGGACGCCCAGGCCGCCCGGCGCACGACCGCACTCCCTGGTCCCCGCCGCAGACCGAGTACTGGGGCGCCCGCCGGATCCTGCTGCACCTGCTCAGGGAGACGGCCCAGCACGCCGGGCACGCGGACGTCGTCCGGGAGGCACTGGACGGGGCGAACACCACCGCTCGACGGTGACCGGGGCCGCGCAACTGGGAGTCGTCCGCCGCACTTGTGAAGCTGTCGGCGAACGGGCACCACGAGGTCCGGCCTTCGCCGATGTTGGAGCTGCACCGTCCGTCACGTCCGCCCCGTACGTCGATCGAGAGGACCGTCCATGCCCCACCCGCCCTCGTTCCAGCGGCTCTTCGTCAACGGCGCCTTCACCGAAGGCGCCGGAGGCGACCTCCACGACGTGGTCAGCCCGGCCACGGGCGAGAGCGTCGGCTCGTTCCCGCTGCCGGTGCGGGCCGACCTCGACGCCGCGGTGGACGCGGCGCACGCCGCCCAGCGGGAGTGGGCCGCCACCAACGTCTGGGAGCGGGCCGCGCTGTGCCGCCGCGTCGCCGACGAGCTCGACCGCCGCCGCGACGAGCTGGCCCGGCTGCAGACCCTGGAACAGGGCAAGCCCCTGGCGGAGTCGGTCGCCGACGTCACGGAGGCGGCGGAACTGTTCCGCCTGCACGCCGAGGACGCGGTACGGCTGCACGGCGAGACCCTGCCCTCCCGCGACAGCACCAAGCGGATGTTCACCTTCCACCGCCCCGTGGGCACCTGGGCGGTGATCACGCCGTGGAACTTCCCCCTGCTGATGTTCGCCGAGTTCGCCGCGCCCGGCCTCGCCACCGGCAACGCCCTGGTGGTCAAGCCGCCGGAGAACACCCCGCTGACGGTCCTGAAGGCCATGGAGGCCCTGGTCGCGGCCGGTGTGCCCGGCGGCCTGGTGAACGTCCTCCCCGGCCCCGGTGACTTCGGCGACGCGCTGGTCAGGCACCCGGGCATCCACGCCGTCGGCTTCATCGGCTCCTCCGCCACCGGGGCGCGGATCCAGGCCGCCGCCGGCCTGAAGCGGTCTCTGATGGAGTGCTCCGGCAACGGCCCCCTGGTCGTCCTCGCCGACGCCGACGTCGACGCCGCCGCCCGGGCCGCCGTCGACGGCGCCTACCCCTGCGCGGGCCAGGTCTGCTGCGCCACCGAGCGCGTCGTCGTGCACGCCGACGTCCACGACGCGTTCACCGAGGCGGTGCTGCGCGAGTCGCGGCGCATCGTGCTGGGCGACCCCTTCGACGACAAGACCCTGCTCGGCCCGCTCAACAACGAGGGCGTCGCGGACAGGATGGACCGGCACCTGGCGGACGCCCGCGCCCGCGGCGCCCGGGTCCTCACCGGCGGTGGCCGCCGCGCGGGGATGCCCACCGACCTGTACTACGAGTTCACGGTCGTCGACGACGTGCCGGAGGACAGCCTGCTGTCCAGGGAGGAGTCCTTCGGGCCGGTCGTGCCGATCATCACCGGACGGGACGAGGACGACCTGCTGCGCATCGCCAACGACGACGCCCTCGGCCTCCAGGGCGCGGTCTTCACCCGCAGTCTGACCTCGGCGTTCCGCTTCATCGAGGAGATGGAGGTCGGCCAGGTGCTCGTCAACGAGTCCAACAACTGGTGGGACATCAACATGCCCTTCGGCGGCGCCGGCGCCCGCTCCACGGGCTGGGGCCGCATCGGCGGCAAGTGGACCCTGCTGGACATGACCGACACCCGCACCGGCGTCATCAGCCTGTGAACCCGTGAACCGTCAGACCTCGGGGACGGGCCCGATCGGCTCGCCCGAGACGGCGAAGGCCGCGAAGTCGGCGTGGCCCGTCCGCGGGGTCGCCCAGGTCGGGTCGCTGCCGCCGAAGAAGGTGGAGAAGAAGACGCCCTCGATCTTCAGCTCGTCGACGGTACGGAACTCCAGGTTCTCGTCGAGGAGGACCTGCTCGCCGTCGAGGAGCACCTCCACCGAACCGTCCGGCTCACCTGGCGTGTTGAGGGCCACCGCCTGCTCCACGCACGTCCAGCGGTCGGTGGGCCAGCGCCAGTTGCCGCGGCCGAGCGACGTGCCGTGCTCCTGTGAGGTGGGCAGGTAGGCGTACACCTCGCCGCGGCCGCCACTGCGCCACATGTAGCGGGTGGACAGGCCGTTCTCCCCGTCGGGGATGTGCCGGCCGCCGGTGACGTCACCGCCGTACAGGCCGGGCAGCTTGCCGCCCTTCACGAAGTCGAAGCCCTTGGGGAACCGCACGTAGTAGCGCAGGTGCAGGGTGTCCGTGGGGCCGGAGCGCAGCGGCAGGTAGAGCTGTGCGCCGCCCTCGGGCCGGTTCCAGCGGCGCGCGACGGTGGGGCTCGCCGAGCGGGCGGGGTAGCTCACGCGCAGCACCGGGCCGGGCAGCGGGTCCTCGGCGTCCAGCAGCCGTACACGGTCCATGCCGAAGGAGCCCTCCTCGCGCGCGGTCAGCCGCGCCCCGAAGAAGCGGGCCACCTCGGGGGAGTCCCAGCGCAGCTCCCGCGTGCCGGACGGGCGGGGGCCGTCGGGGTCCGGGGAGGGGGACCCGTCGCCCTCGCCCTCGCCCTCGCCGTCGTCGGAGCACGAGGTGAGGACCGCGGCCGCCAGCGCCGCCGCGCCCGCCGCGATGAAGGTCCTCCTGCGCATGAGGTCCACTCCTCTGCTCCATGGCTGTGTCGCCCCGTGGTTCCGTCGTGCTCCGCGAGTCGGCCGCCCCGCCCGCGTGCCCGGCGGGGCGGCCGGTGGTCAGGCGGGCGAGATGCGGTACTCGGCCGCCGAGCCACCGCTCCCCTGGGCGCGCAGGGTCACGACACCGGAGGCGTCGGCCCGGCCGGTGGTGACGGTGCGGCTGCCCGCGGTGAGCCTGTACGTCGCGCCGGGCGTGAGACCCCCGGTGCTGAAGGCCGCCGAACTGTACGTGTCCAGCTGCACCGAGACCGCGCCCGACAGGTTGCGGAAGGTGATGCTGCCGGACGTGTCCGCGTCACCCCGGACCCGGTACGTGAACGAGGCCGGCCTCCGGTCGCCGTCGATCACCGTGCCCGTCGTGCGCTGGGTGAGGGGCCCGGTGCCGAACGTGCCGGTGAAGGTGTTGTTCCGGAACGTCAGGTCGTCGCCCTCGTTGAGCCGCACCGCGTCGCCCGCGGCACCCGCGAAGGTGTTGCCGGTGAAGGTCAGATCACCGGGACGGCCCGTGGTGCCCGTGTACGAGGGGGCGTCGGAGCCCTTGTAGGTGAAGACGGCGTACTGCCCGCTGTCGGTGACGGTGTTGCCCGTCGTGGTGATGTCGCGGCTGCCGACGCTGTAGCGCAGCCCGTACCTGGCCCGCTCGATGCGGTTCCCGGTGACGGTGTTGTCGCTGCTGTCGAAGACCGCGATGCCGGCGCCGTTCGGATGGTCGTACACCCGGTTGTCCCGCACGACGGTGTCGGTGACCCCGCGGTGCAGCATGATGCCGTGCACCTGGTTGTCGCTCGGGTCGTCGTCCCCCGGGGGCACGTACGGCGGGATGCCGTTGTGGTGCACCTCGTTGCCCACGATCTCCAGGTTGTCGCACCGCTGCGAGCAGATGATCCCGTGGTTGCCGTTGTGGTGCGAGTGGTTGTCCGTGATCGTGAGGTGGTCGGAGTCGTCGTGCGGGTCGAGGCCGTACGACACGTTGTTGTCGTACTCGTTCCCGTCGAACGTCATCCCGTACGCGCCCCAGGTGTACGTCCCCATGTAGTTGTGGTGGAAGCGGCTGCCCGTCTGCGAGCCGCGCACCTCCAGCCGGTCGCAGACGTCGGGCGTCTCGATGCCGCAGCCGCGCGCCTTGTAGGAGACGCCGTAGGCCTCGGCGCCGTTGTAGCCGAGGTACCCGAGGTCGCTGTCCTTGATGTCCATGCGCGACTCGCGCGCCACGCCGCCCGCGTCGACGTAGGACAGGGCCCGGATGAAGGCGCGCCCGCGGGTCCCGCCGGAGGGCACGTCCGGGTCGGTGTCGGGACCGTTCTTCTGCTCGTCCCAGGAGGTGACGGTCACCCGGTCGATGTCGATCGTCCCGTACTGCGCGGTGATGCTGCTGACGCGCAGGGGATCGCCGTCGGCGGCGCTGCGCAGCCGCAGCGTGTTCACGTCACCGCCCGCGCCGGTGCCGTGCAGCCGGAGGATCGCGCCGTTCTGGACGACGATGCTGGCGTTCAGCTGCCAGACGCCCGCGGTGCCGGCGCTCTTGACGAGCGGGGCGGACGGGCACAGCCGGAGGATCTCGGAGGGCGTGTTGGTCCCCGAGGTCAGGTACAGGGTGTTGGTGCTCGACGCGTAGCGGATCTGTCCGGTGCAGGCCGCGGCCTGCACCGGAGGGGAGAAGGCCACGGTCGTGCCGGCGAGCAGCGCCGCCGCGCAGAGGGCGGTCGTCCCGCCGCGGCCGGTGCGGACGCGGGGGATCCGGGCGAGGACTGTCATGGTGGTGCGGCTCCTGTCTCGTCGTCTGAGGAGGTGGGATGCGCACGGTGCGGGACGCCGCGGACGCAGGGGCGTCCGGGCGTCAGACGGTGTTGCGGACATGTGCGGCCACCTTCGGCCGAGGTGTCCGGCGGTGCCGGACGTGATGGATGGTTTGCAGGAGGACCGCCAGGAGCAGGGCGCTCAAGGCGGCGGCACCGAGCCAGGGGAACGGCGGCAGGCTGACACTCGTACGGCCGTGCCGGGTGGTGCTGCCGTCCCCGGTGAGCGCCATCGGCGCCCTGACCCGGGAGTCGGTGAGGGCCATGCGGGCCCCGTGGTCGGTCTGGATGCCCCGCCGCTGGGCGAGGATGTCGAGTTCGCGTCCGGTGGCCCGGACACCACCCGACAGGTGCACCGCGCGGTGCGTCTCGTCGATCTTCAGGTTGCGGAGGTCGGCGCGGGCCTCGAGGACGACGGAACTGGTCGCTCCCGACACCCTGCCGAAGGCGGCGCGCAGCCCCGGGGAGGCGGACACCAGCCCCTTGCTGCTCGTCTCGTTGATCCCGAAGCCGCTCAGGGTGACGTGCCGGGCCTCGCGGCCGACGGTGACACCGGTGTGGCCGCCCGCGATGAGCAGGCCCTGGAGGGCCACCCGGTCGGCCCGGCCGCCGACGGTCACCCCGGTGCGGTTGTGCGCCAGGGAGATGTCGGACACCTCGGTGTGCGAGCCCTCGATGCCGATGCCCCGGGCGAAACCGACCACCTTGCCGCCGGTGACCCGGGCCCCCGCGATGCCGGACGCCAGCCGGATGCCGGTGCCCTGCCCGTTGCCGTTGAGCCGCGGCCGTTCCACGGTGACGTGGCTGCCGGCGCCGTCGACGCGCAGCGCGTCCCGTGAGGTGTCGTGCACCGTGGGCCAGCTGACGGTGCAGTTCGCGCACGAGGACAGTTCGACGCCGCTGCGGTCCCCGTGCGAGACGGGTGACTCAAGGCGCAGTCCGTCCTGGTCGACGGCGCGCACCCCGGCCTTGCCGTTGCCGCGGGTGACGACACCGGTCAGGACGCGCGGGTCGGGGCCGCCGTCGAGGACGATGCCCCCGCCGCCGCCCGCCTGCGCGGTCAGCCCGTCGGCCGTGGTGCCGCGGTCGCCCTCCAGGACGATGCCGTCCCCGGCCGACCGCTGCACCGTGACCTCCCGCAGGGTGACGCCCGAGGAGCCGGACAGCCGCAGCCCCGTACGGTTGCCGTCGAACGTCGAGAAGGTCACGGAGCCGGTGCTCATCCGGCCCCAGGTGACCCCGGACTGGGCGGCGCGGCCCACCCGCCCGAACCCCTCCACCGTGCTGCCGCGGATGTCGAGCCGGCCGTCCGCCCCCATCGCGAGATAGGGGCGCCCCGGGGCGTCGGCGGGCGCGGGACGGGAGCCGTCCGCGCCGACGGACGACAGGGTGACGCCCTCGATGTCGAGCGCGGCCCGGCTGCCCCTGATCCAGGTGCCCGAGGCGGCCGTCCGGCCGGCGCTCATCAGCACGTTCTTCGTCCGCTCGTCGACGCGCAGGATGGTGTCCGGGGTGAGCAGGACGGCCGCCCCGACGCGTACGGTCGAACGATCCCCGGGGTCGTACGCGATCCACTGCCCGCCCGTGCGCGCGGCCAGCCAGCTCAGCGGCACCACACCGGCCGGCGGGACCAGCCGCTGCACCACGCTGCCCCGCTCGACCAGGCTGACCGAGTGCGGTCTGATCACCACCAGCCGGTCGGGGCGGTCGTTGCGCTGCCAGGCGGCGACGTCCGGGTCGCCGACCGCGCCCGCCCCGGGCGCGGTCAGGACCCCGAACACCAGGGCCGAGGCGAGGGAGACCACGGCCGAGGTGAGGTACCGGATGTGTGTCATGCCCCCACCTCGGTCGTGGTGGGCTCGGCGGACGGGGCGGAGGTGCGGACGGCGACGCCGTCCACGACCCCCACCTCGCGCGTCAGCCAGCGCTGCCTGCGGATGGTCAGCAGCGCGCAGATCTTCACGACGGCCATCACGAACGACATCAGTACGAAACCGGGCACCAGGAAGAACGACGACGGGCGCCGGACCAGGTGCGGAAGCATCTTCATGGACCGGCTCACCCACCACCAGACGGCCAGAGTGCTGACGAAGAACCAGTGGCCCTGCACGATCGCGTAGGTCATGTACACCGGCGACAGCAGCAGGGTGAAGCTGCTGACGCCCTTGTCGGCCATCGTGAACGCCAGGAACGGGTGGCGCCGGATCCACGGGCTGGACAGCGCCCGCAGATCCGATCTCCAGGTGTTGCGGGCCCACCGCAGTCTCTGCTTGAGGAAGATCCGCAACGTGCCCGGGAAGGTCGACCAGACCCGCGCGGAACGCTGCATGTAGGTGCGGTGGCCCCGCGCGAGGACCAGCGTGGTCAGCCGCTTGTCGTCCCCCGACATGCAGGGGACGCCCATGAACGTCTCCTGCATGAACTCCTCGGATATCTCCAGCAGCAGCTCGCGCCGGTAGACGGCGGTCCGGCCGGAGAGGCAGGACACCGCCTTCCCCATGACGGTCTGCGCGGCGTTCTCGTCGAAGTACCGGTAGTCCAGGAACATGTCGTTGACGCGCTGCAGGAACCCCTTGGGGTTGTAGACGTTCTGCCGGGTGCCCACCCCGCCGACCCGGGGGTCGGCGAAGGGCTTGGACACCTCGGCGGCCACGTCCTGCGCCCAGATCGTGTCGGAGTCGACCAGCGCCACCAGCTCGGTGGAGCACGCCTCCCAGCCGCGGCGCAGGGCGTCGCGCTTGCCGGGCACGTCGGTGACGACGACCGTCACCGGGTAGCGCGCCGCGATGTCCTGGCACGCCGTGTCGGTGACGTCGATGACCAGCACGATCTCCTCGACGTCGTTCGCCAGCCAGGACTCGATGGCGTGGGCGAAGATCTCGGGATCCTCCTGGTACACGGGAACGACGATGCTCAGCGGCAGCCGGAAGTCGTTCTTCACCTGCCGGTAGAGCGCCGCGGGGATGCGGCGCACCATCCAGCAGCTCCAGCGCACCAGCCCCAGGATGCCCAGGGGCAGATAGACGAGGTAGTACCGGAAGTCGTAGAGAGCGTTGTCCAGTAAGGCGTTCATGGCCGCTTCTCGTTCAGGCGAGACGGCCGGCGACGGCCGCCTCGCCGTCCACCCGTCCGCCGCGCCCGTCCGCCGCGTCGCGGTCGGCCAGGACGTCGTTCACCCGCACCACGGCCCGCAGCAGCGGCATGTCCAGGCTGATGGAGTCGGCGAGCCCGAGGAACCCCTGGGTGTCCTTGGGCAGACACACACCGCCGTACGGAGCACCGCCCTTGATGCCGTAGTACGGGTTGTAGGACCCCTCGGCCGAGCGTGCGACGGTCTGCGCGATCGGGTCGAGATCCAGCCCGAGCGCCTGGCTGACCAGCCACATCTCGTTCCAGAAGCTGATCTTCGTGGCGTTGAAGATGTTGTGCGCGCACTTGACCAGCTCGGCCTCCGCCGGGTCGCCGAAGGTGCGCAGCTCCCCGCCGAACGGCGCCAGCAGCGCGGTGAGCCGCTCCACGGTGCGGGTGCTGCGGGAGGCGATCACGGTCATCCAGGGATGCATGAAGTCCTCGACCGCGGAGGCGGCCCGCAGGAACTCGGGGTTGCTGGCGAGCTGGAACTCCTCGCCCAGGGTTTTCCCCGAGTGCTTCTCCAGCAGCGGCTGCACGAGTGACTCGGTGGTGCCGGGCGGAACGGTGCTGCGCACGACGACCACGTGGACGCCGGAGGCCGCCCCCAGGGCCTTGCCGACCGCGGTCGTGCCGTCCTCGAACGCCGTGAGGTCATAGCGGTGCCCCACATTGGGCGTGGGGAGAGTGAGGAAGACGAACGAGTCCGGTTCGTCCTCCAGATCGAGAGTGTCCCGCGCGTCCAGCCCCAGGGAACGCAGGTAGTCCACCCTCCGGTGAGCGATGTCGATGAAGGTCACCTCGTGCCCGGCGTGCAGGAATCCCTTTCCGGTGGCCGTTCCGACGACGCCGGAACCCACGATGAAAATGCGAGCCATATGGCAGGCCTTTCGTTGAATGTGCGCGCTACCGCGACCCTCACGCGGTAGGGGAAAAAGATGTGAGGCGTATCGACCTGGCCCGCGCCGAACGGCACCGGACGGTAATACGGAAAGAATGAGCCGCCGGCCCGAAGGCGTGCTGCCGAAAGGCATGGCGGACGGCACCACTGCCGGTGCCGGCATCGGCCTCTCCCCCCTGCTCCGCCCGGTCGCCGGACCGACGACGACCGGTGCATCAGGTCCGTAATGGCCTGCTCACGGCATGTCTGCTGTCCGTACGGCCACCTGCCCGGACGACATCCGGGCAGGCCGCTGACGGACAGGCCCGTGCCCCTTACGGACCCCCCCTTTACGCCCCTCCGCGGTCCTCGCGCGAACTGCTGACTGCGCTGACTGAGCGACCGCCACTGAATGACAGTACAGAAGCTCCCGACAACGACGCCGGTATATCGCCTGCCGCTGCCGGCGCCGCGCCGCGCCCGGCCGGACGTCGCTGTTCTGCGGAAAAGCGAAATACGGACGAGTAGGGCGAGCGTTTACGTGGCCCGCTCCCAGGTAAAGCGCCGGGAGGAGGTTGGCCGGAATCCGGGCAGTGTCCCGTGTGAAAGAGCCTCATGGGTGCCGGAAAAGCACGGCAGACGCAGAGGTCAGGGAAGACCGTTCACGCCACAGCGGACACAGGGCCGCGGAGTGCGGCGGGCGTGCGCGGGACCGGGGCGGGGATCAGGACGGGCGGCTGTCGGTGCCGCCGTCGTCCGAGGGATCCAGCAGCGCGATGCGGGCGGTGACGCGCTTGCCGGGCGGCTCCTGCCGGACCTCCAGGCTGTGGGAGACGGCCATCACGATCTCCAGGCCGTGCTGGCCCACCCGGCCGGGGTCGGCGGCCCGGGCCACGGGCAGCACGGGATCGCTGTCCCAGACGGCCACTTCCACCAGTTCACCGATGACGCCCAGCTCCAGCAGCACCGGGCCGGGCGCGTACTTGCGGGCGTTGGTGACCAGCTCGCTGACCACCAGCCGGGTGACGTCCATGGCCCGCGGTGACACGGTCAGCCCGTGCTCGCTCTGCACCTGCTCCAGGAAGTCGCCCGCGATGCCCCGTGCCGTCGCGATGCACGTGCCGTCACCGTCCAGTGCCGCCGATACGTGCGGGCGCCCAGGCCTGGAAGCCATGCGGCCCTCGCCGAGGGGAACGGGCTCCATGCGGACCGCCTTCACCTTCTGTTCGCTGTGCTCTACGGGTACCCGCAGGATCGCCGTACACGTACTCCCTCACGCCACGCAGAGCCGTTGGCCGGAACTTCGCGCAACGTCGACCAAGGAAGTATGACGGACGGTGTCGATCGTGCGCGAAATGTTGCCGACCCCGGCCCCGTCCGACGGGTCGGAAGTGCCGGGGCGGCACGTCCCGCACCCACGGCCGCGGACCGGCTCATTCGCCGCCCGTGCCCGTGCCCGTGCCGGTGTCGGCGTCTTCGATGACGAGGCGGTCCAGGACGGCGGGGAGCGTGCCGAGCCTGCCGTCCCCGGCGTCGAGGACGCGCGCGAGGAGGGGCAGCGAGAAGAGCTGGCCGCCGAAGGGGTTGACGAGGACGCCGATGACGGGCAGCGAACTGAAGATGCCGGCATCGGCCTCCACGGTCCTGGTCCGCTTCCCGGCCACTGCGGGGCCCGTATCGGCGTGTGCCGTCCCGGGCACGGTCAGGGCCGTACCGAGGGCGGCGAGGACGGCCAGTACGCGCTTGGTGTCGTTCATGGGCTGTGAACGGCTCCGTGACGGCCGCGGTTACTGAGGACGCGTCACATGGTCGACCCGGTCCGTCGGCGCCGGGCGGGTGGCCGGTCCCTCCGGTTTCTGGCCCAGGAGAGTGGTGCGGGCGCCGGTGCCGGTCCTGCCCGGTGCGCGCGTGGCAAGCATCTGGGGGGCCGCTCCCGAGAGCGGTCCGCTGCCGACAGAGAGAGGTGTGAGACATGCGTCGTACCGCGACCGTGCTGCTGAGCATCGTTGCCCTCGGCCTGGCCTTCCCGGCCCAGGCCGCCTTCGCCGACGACGGTCCGTGGGCGCTGGAGGACCCCGCGATCAACGGTGATTACCGGGACCTCCAGGTGGGCGAGGGCGGCGGCGCCCTCGGCGAGTCGGGTGTGTCCGCGAGCGGTGAGATCTACAACGGGATCCTCACCGGCTTCAACCACCCCGCCTAGCCCGCGCGAGCCGTCCCGGTGAGCGCTATACCGGTCCCGGTGCCGTACTGACGGCGGCACCGGGACCGGTGCGTCGGCCCGTGGTGGGCGGGGGATCGTTTCGGCGCCCACGTTCGGGTGACGGTGCGCCTATACGGGTGAAGCGGTGGGCAGCTAGGCAGCGATCTGAAGCCAGCCCGTCGGCCTTCGGGACGTGTGCCCGGGGGTGGACAGACACAGGAGATGTCCATGCGCCGTATCGCTGCCGTCGCTTTCGGAGTGACCGTACTCGTGGGGGTCGCGGCCCCGTCCGCCGGCGCGGTCCCGGACCCCGCCGCAGCCATCACCTGCCTGACCCAGGCCTCGGCCGACCTGACCGCCCTCGTCGACCCCGCCGCCCTCACCGAGACACCGGGCATGGCCACCACCTGTCTCGCTCCCTGAACCGGCGGCATCCGGCGGCGAACGGCGGCTGAGCACCCCGCCGGGACGTGGTCACCCGCGGGCCGACGACGCGATGGAAGTCGCGTCGCCGGCCCGTCGGCGGTTCAGGACGGGTCCGCGGTGACCTCGCGCAACAGCGCGCGGACCACGGGGCCGGCGGACGCGTCGCCGGAGCCGCCCCGCTCGACGACGCAGGCGACGGCGACACCGCCGCGGTGGGCGACGAGCCAGCCGTTGTCGGGGTCGTCCTCGTTCACCTCGGCCGTCCCCGTCTTGGCGCCGATGTCGCCGGGCAGACCCGCGAGGACCGCCGCCGTGCCGTCGGTGACGGTGCCGCGCAGCATCTCCCGCAGCCGGGCGACCACCGTGCCGGGCAGGCCGGTGGTCCCCGTCGTCTCCCCGCCGCGTGAGCCGCCCGGGTCGCCCCGGACCAGCGAGGGCCGGCGGAAGGTCCCGGTGACCGCGGTCGCCGTCACGGACGCCATGTGCAGCGGGCTGGCCAGCACCCGGCCCTGTCCGATCATCGAGGCGGCCTTCTCCGCCTCGTCCCCGGGCACGGGGACCGACCCGTCGTACGACGGGACGCCGATGTGCCACTCCTGGCCGAGGCCGAAGTACTCCTTCGCCACCTCACCCAGCTCACCGTCGCCGAGCTCCCCGCGCAGACCGATGAACGCCGTGTTGCACGACTCGGTGAAGGCTTCGCGGAACGTGGCACCGCGGTGCTCGGACCTCCCCGCGTTCTCGAACCGCTTGCCGACGGTGAGGTACTTCGGGCAGTCCACCACGTCGTCCGGCCCGACGGCGCCCCCGAGCAGCAGCGCGGCACTGGTGACGATCTTGAAGGTGGAGCCCGGTGCGTAGCCGCCGGACACGGCGCGGTTGAAGCCGGACGCGGGGGAGTTCGCCACGGCGACGATCTCGCCGTCGTCCACCCGCAGGGCGACGACCGCGGCGTTCCGCCCCTCGGCCCAGGTGGCGAGGGCCTCCTCGGCGGCCCGCTGCCACTCCGCGTCGATCGTGGTGGTGACCGGCCCGTCGCCGGGGCGGTCCGTGCCGAAGGTGGCCTCCGTCGCGGTGACCGTCCCGGTGGCCCGGTCGACCCGGTGGATCGCGCCCCGCGGACCGACTCCGGCCGCGGCGGACAGCTGGACCAGCACCGGACTCAGAGAGGGGTGCTCGGCACCGGACAGCGGCGCGCCCTCCCGGTCGGTGAACCCGGCGAGGGGGGTGTCCTCGCGCTCCAGGCGGAACTTCTGCGTGACGCTCAGTTCCGGGTGGACGAGGGACGGGTCCCAGCGCACCTCCCAGCCGCCGCCGTCCCGCTCGCGCAGGGCGAGCCCGGACTCGTACGTCCAGGTGCCCAGGCCCGTGACGGGCATCCGCGCGGTGAAGGGGACGCGCACCTCGCCGGCCGCCGCTGCCCCGCCGCCGACGGTGGCGGCGGCCGGAACGAGGGCCGGATCCTCGATCTCCAGACCCTCCGTGAAACCGCGCAGGACCCGTTCAGCCTCCCGCGGGTCGGAGGTGAGCGCCGCCGCCTCGGGCAGGCGGCCCGCGGCCCACTCCCCGAGGAAGGCGTGCGCCCGGGCGGTCGCCGCGGGATCGGGCCCCGGCGGTCCGGGGGCGAAGGGGCCCAGCCCGGCGGTGTGGGCCACGCCCGCGGCGACGGTGAGCACCACTCCCGTCGCCAGGGCCGCACGGACCCTCCCGCCGCGGCTGCGGGACCTGACGGACCGGCCCGGGTGGCGGGCCGGGTGATCCAAGTGCCTCATGGCGTCCTCGATCCGTGCCGTACGTACGGGAGTCCTGGTGACCGGGTCCGCCGGCCCTACGTCAGCGCGTCCGCGACCACCGACGCGGCCTCCGCGATCAGGGCGTCGTCGTACTCGGCGTCCTCGTCGTGGCGGTTCGACATGATCGACATCACGATCGGGGCGGTGCCGGGCGGCCACACCACGGCGATGTCGTTGCGCGTCCCGTAGGTGCCTCCGGCGCCGGTCTTGTCGCCGACGACCCAGTCCCCGGGCACGCCCGCCCGGATGAGGCCCGCTCCGGTGGTGTTGGTCCGCAGCCAGTGGGTGAGCCGGTCCCGTTCGCCCTTGCCGAGGGCGTCGCCGAGGACGAAGGCGCGCAGGTCCTCGGTGAACGCGCGCGGCGTGGTCGTGTCGCGGGTCTCGCCCGGGGCCCAGTCGTTCAGTCCGGGCTCCTCGCGTTCCATCCGGGTCACGTCGTCCCCGAGCTCCTCCAGCACGGCGTCGAGTCCCGCCGGGCCGCCGAGCTCGTCGAACAGGAGGTTGGCCGCGGTGTTGTCGCTGTACCGGACGGCGGCGTCGCACAGTTCGCCCAGGGTCATCCCCGTGCCGACGTGCTTCTCGGTGACGGGCGAGTACGCGGCGAGGTCGTCCTCCGTGTACGTGATCCGCTCGTCCAGCCCCGCCAGGGAGCGCTCGCGCAGCACGGCTCCCGCCGCCAGCGCCTTGAAGGTGGAGGCGTAGGCGAACCGTTCGTCCTCGTGGTGGGCGACCTCCTGCCCGGTGCCGGTGTGGACCGCGTGGACGCCGAGCCGGGCGTCGTACTCGCGCTCGAGTTCCGCCAGTTCGCGGGAGACGGACGCCGACGGCGCACCGCTCGCCCGCACCGGCGCGTCGGCCGTGGTGCGGGCCGGTGCAGCGGCGGCCTCCGGGTCCCCCTGGCCGCATGCGGTGAGCGCCCCGGCGGCGACGAGCGGGGTCAGCAGGGTCGCGACGAGTCGCCGCGCGCGTGTGTCGTGCATGGTCAGCACCTCCGGACGGGCCCCGCCGGGCACGCCCGGGAGGGCGCCGCGGGGCCGGATCGTGTGGTTCGTCCACCCTCACGTCCCGACCGTCATACGGTCCAATACGCTGAAGTCCTTCTTCATGCTGTTCCGGCATGGACCGGCCGGGGCAGCACAACCGACACGGGGCGGGGATCGTGGATCTGGTGGCGGCGTGCCGTGCGTTCGTGAGCGTCGGCGAGCGCGGCAGTTTCACCGTCGGCGCGGCCGCCGCGGGCATGTCCCAGCCGGTGGCGAGCCGCCGGGTCGCCGCGCTCGAACGGCGCCTGGGCGAGCAGCTCTTCGAGCGGACGTCGCGGCGGGCCGTGCTCACCCCCTTCGGCCGGGAACTGCTCCCGCCGGCCCGGCGCCTCGTACAGGCGGCCGAGGTGCTGGAGCAGGACGCGGTCTCCGCCCGGCGGAAACCCTGGCGGCTCGCCGTGCCCGACACCTGCTCGACGCGCGACCTCGCCCGCCTGGTCGCCGAGGCGAAGGAGCACGGGATCGTGCTCGACCTCCGTGTCGTCGGGACACCGGCGCGCCGGGCCGAGCTCGTCCACACCGAGCAGGTGCGCGCCGCCCTGCTCGCCGTGGCGCCGGACGAGGCGACGTGGTCGGTGCCGCTCGGGCTGGCCGGCGCACGGGACCCGGGCGTGCGGCGCCTGTACGTGGAGACGCTGCGGGTCGGGCGCGCGGGCCGCGCGTCGGCCGACCGCCCGCGCCGGATCTGGATCCAGCCGGAGGACGACGTGCCGCACATCCGCGACCCGCTGACGCGCCTGCGCGACGCGGTGGGGCTCGCCCCGGCACAGCTCGTGGTCGCGGCCGACCTCACGACCGCCGCGGCGGAGGCCCTGTCCTCGGACGACGTCCTGCTCTGCTCGCCGGCCCAGGCGACCGGACTCGGCCTGCACTGGCGTCCCGTCGGCGAGATCACTCCGGTCCGGGGGTTCGCCCTGTCCGCGGCCGCCACGGGTGATCCCCGGCGCATCCGGGAACGCCTCGGCGAGGCCGTGGCCCGCTGCCTCGGCGCCGCCCCCGACCCGGCGCCGTCCCCGGCGGGCGGAGCACCGGCATGAGGACCGAGGCGCTCCTGCGCGACCTGCGCCGGCGGCTGGAGGAGGGCGGCCTGCACGCGAGCCTGCTCGTCCGGGACCTGGGCACGGGGGAGGAGCTCGGCATCGACCCCGATCTCCAGCTGCCCTCCGCCTCCCTGGTCAAGGTCCCGCTGGCACTGGCGACGGCGGAGCGCGTCCGGCGCGGCGAACTCGACGGCGCGGACGTGCTCGACGTCGCACCCGGCCGGATCACCACCCCCGGCCCCACCGGTATCAGCCGGTTCCGGCACCCGGTCCGCATCGCGGTCGACGACCTGCTCTACCTCAGCACCTGCGTGAGCGACGGGACGGCCGCCGACGCCCTGTTCGCCCTCACCCCGCCCGCCCGGGTCGCCGGCATCCTCGGCGAACTCGGCATCCACGGCATCTCGGTCCGCCACACCGTGCAAGAGCTGAGCGACACTCCCGTGGAGCGCTTCGCCCCCGAGGAGGCGCACCTCGCCCACGCCCTCGCCGTCGACGCGGGGACGAGCGGCCGCGGACACCGGGTGCCGCAGCTCGACGTCACCCGCGCCAGCAGCGGCAGCGCCCGCGCCTGGGCGGATCTGCTCCAGGCGCTGTGGACCCCGTCGGCGGTCCACCCGGAGGTGGCCGCCCGCGTGCGCTCCCTCATGGCGGACAACCTGCTGCGCCACCGGCTCGCCCCCGATTTCACCTCCGACGCCTCCACCTGGTCCTCCAAGACCGGCACCCTCCTCAATCTGCGCCATGAGGTGGGCGTCGTCGAGCACGCCGACGGCCAGTCCTTCGCCGTCGCGGTCCTCACCGAGTCACGCGTGCCCGCCGGCGCCCAACCCGGCGCGGAGGCACTGATGGCCGAGGTGGCCCGGACCCTGCGCGACCGCCTCCGGCAGGGATGACGCTTCGGCCGGGTGCGCCGCGTGTTCACCCGGGCCGCCGAACATGGCGTGGTCACGGGCGCGGAACGGCTCCGTTCCGGCGGGCCCACGCGAAGATCGTGGCGTACCCCGGAGAGAGTGAGACGGCCGATGCGCGCCACGTTCCTGTACGAAGCCGGCGACGTGCGCGTCGAGGACGCGCCGGACCCGGTCGTCGAGCAGCCCACCGACGCGGTCGTGCGCGTGGTGCGTGCCTGCGTGTGCGGCAGCGACCTGCACCCGTACCACACCATGGCCGCCGCCGACGGACCCGCGCCGATGGGGCACGAGTTCCTCGGCGTCGTGGAGGAACTCGGCTCGGAGGTCTCCGGTCTCCACCGCGGTGACCTGGTCGTCTCCCCGTTCAGCTACGCGGACAACACCTGTGAGTACTGCCGGGAGGGCCTGCAGACCTCCTGTCCGCGCGGCGGTTTCTACGGTCGCGAGGGCGTCGGTGGTGCCCAGGCCGAGGCCGTCCGGGTCCCGCAGGCCCAGGGAACCTTGGTGAAACTGCCCGTCAGGGAGGACTCGGAGCTGCTGCCGGCGCTGCTGACCCTGGCCGACGTGTACGGCACCGGCTACCACGCCGCGCACCGGGCCGGGGTCCGCCCCGGGCACACGGTCACCGTCATCGGTGACGGCGCCGTCGGCCTGCTCGCCGTCCTGTCCGCGAAGCAGCTCGGCGCGGAGCGCATCATCCTGATGGGCCGTCACCAGGTCCGCACCGACCTCGGCCGCCGGTTCGGCGCCACCGATGTCGTACCCGAGCGGGGCGAGGAAGGCATCGCGAAGGTCCGTGAGCTGACCGGCGGCCACGGCACCCGCGCCGTGCTGGAGGCCGTGGGCCACATGCCCGCCTACGAGATGGCCGTCGGCGCCGTCCGTGCCGGTGGCGTGATCAGCAGGGTGGGCGCACCGCAGTACGAGGACGCACCCGTCGGCTTCGGCAGCCTCTTCGGCCCGAACATCACGCTGACCGGCGGCCCGGCCCCGGTGCGCGCCTACATCGACGAACTGCTGCCCGCCGTCCTGGACGGCACGGTCGAGCCCGGACGCGTCTTCGACCGGACCGTCCCGCTGGACGAGGTGCCCGAGGGGTACGGGGCGATGGACCGGCGCGAGGCGCTGAAGGTGCTCGTCGTTCCCTGACGCGCGCTGTCGTGCCGACGCGGAGGCGCAACTGTGCCCTTGGGGCAGCACGGTCAAACATCTGTTCACCAGGGCGCCGGTAAATCATTTTTGCAGAGCGTGCAGTTTTGCATAGCATGCACCTCATGGTGGAGAAGCGAGCCGCGGGCGGCGGGCTGCGGGAGCGGAAGAAGCGGGCCACGCGCGCCGCCCTCGCGGAGGCCGCGGTGCGTCTCGCCGCCGAACACGGGGCGGACCACGTCACGGTCGAGGCCATCAGCGCCGCGGCCGGGGTCTCCCCGAGGACCTTCTTCAACTACTTCGACACCCGCGACGACGCCTTCCTCGCGATCGGCCCCGATGTCGGTGAGCGCGTACGGCAGGCCGTACAGCACGCGCCGGCCGAGCTGTCCGCGCTGGAGGCCGTACGCGAGGCCCTCGCCGTGGAGTTGCGGGAGATCGAACGGCAGCACGGGCTGTGGAGCCTGCACTCCCGTGTGCTGCGCACCTCACCGCACCTGCTGGTCCGTCACCTCGGGGCGCACATGGCCGACGAGACCGGACTGGCCGAGGCGATCGCCCTGCGCGTCGGCCGCGGCCCCACGGCCCCGGGGTTCCCGGGGGGCACCAGGCCCCCGGCGGACGCGGACGAAGCGGACGACGGGAATACGGACGCGGGCGAATGCGGGGCCGAGGGCGACCGGCGCAGGGCGCTGGACCTGTACCCGCGCTTGCTGGCGGCCGTCGCCGGCACCGCGGTCCGGGTCAGCATCGAGCACTGGTGCTGCCGACAGGACGAACGCGCCTTCACCGAGGTCTTCCGGCAGGTCTTCGACCTGCTCGCCGCCGGACTGCCCGCGCCGGGCCGGTGACCACGCCCACGCCCGACCACCAGCACGTACCCACCTCCCACCCACTCCTGAAAGAGTTGCTGTGACAGCCACCCAGGCGCCCGACGCGGCGTCACCCACTGCCATGGACCACCGGCAGATACTCCAAGCCATGTCGGGCCTGATGGCCGGCATGTTCGTCGCCATCCTCGCCGGCACCGTCGTGGCCAACGCGCTGCCCACGATCACCACCGACCTGGGCGTCTCCCAGTCCGCGTACACCTGGATCATCACCTCGGAACTGCTGGCCATGACGGCCACCGTGCCGCTGTGGGGCAAGCTGTCCGACCTCTTCGACAAGAAGCTGATGCTTCAGCTCTCCCTCGTCATGTTCGTGGTGGGATCGCTGCTGGCGGGCTTCGCCAACGGTGCCGGCCTGCTGATCTTCAGCCGGGTGGTCCAGGGCATCGGCGCGGGTGGTCTGACCGCCCTGGCCCAGGTCGTGATGGCCGCGATGATCCCGCCGCGCAAGCTGGGCAAGTACGCCGGCATCTTCGGTGCCGTCTTCGCCGTCGGCACCGTGGCCGGACCCCTCATCGGCGGTGTCCTGGTGGACACCTCGTGGCTGGGCTGGCGCTGGTGCTTCTTCATCGGTGTGCCGTTCGCACTGCTGGCCATCTTCCTGCTGCAGCGCACCCTCAAGCTGCCCGACGTGCGCCGTGAGGCGAAGATCGACTGGGCGGGAGCCTTCCTGATCGTCGCGGGTGTCTGCGCGCTGCTCATCTGGATCTCGATGGCCGGCAACCAGTTCGACTGGGCCTCCTGGCAGACCGCGGCGCTCGTCTCCGGCGGCCTGATCCTGCTCGGCGCCGCGGTGGCCGTCGAGGCGCGGACCCCGGAGCCGGTCATCCCGCTGGACATCTTCCGCAACCGCACGGTCACGCTGACCACCGTCGCGAGCCTGCTGGTCGGTGTCGCCATGTTCGGCGGCACGGTCTTCCTCTCGCAGTACTTCCAGGTCGCCCTGGGCAAGACGCCGACGGTCGCGGGCCTGATGAGCCTGCCCATGATCGCCGGTCTGCTGGTCTCCTCCACCGTCGCCGGACAGCTGATCAGCAAGACCGGCAAGTGGAAGGTGTACCTGGTGGCGGGCGGTGTCCTCATGACCGTCGGCCTCGGGCTGCTGGCCACGATCGACCACGAGACGCACTTCGGCCTGCTCAGCATCTACATGGCCATCCTGGGTGTCGGCGTCGGCATGCTGATGCAGAACCTCGTGCTGGCCGCCCAGAACGACGTCCCGGCCGCCGAGCTGGGCGCCGCGACCTCGGTGCTGTCCTTCTTCCGCAGCATGGGCGGCACCATCGGCACCAGCGTCCTCGGCGCCATCCTCGCCAACCGGGTCGCCTCCGAGATCACCAAGGGCCTCGGCGGTGCGGGCGCCGCCGCGGAGGGCGGCTCGGGCGGCGGCCACGGAGCCGTCCCGGACATCAGCGCCCTGCCGGACCCGGTGCGCGAGATCATCCAGCACGCCTACGGGATCTCGACCGCCGACCTGTTCCTCTACGCCACGCCCTGCGCCCTGCTGGCGCTGATCACGGTGCTCTTCATCAAGGAGAAGCCGCTGAAGACCACCAGCGGCATGGAGCGGCTCGCCGAGGAGACCGGCGGCCCGACCGCCGCGCACGCCACGGACGCCGAGCCGGCCGTCCGTCCGTCGGGGGCCACCCTGACCAAGACGGACAACGACCCGGCGGCTCCGGTCGGCTGACCGGACCACGGCACGCACCACCGGACGCCGCCTCCTCGGACACGAGGGGGCGGCGTTCCGGCTTTCCGAGAAGCCGGACGCCGAAGGTTTCGGGGCCCAGCCCGAGCAGTCCCGTATACCCCCGCCGCCCCGAGCGACGGCTCCCTCCGGAACGCATATGACATGCTCATGGCTCATCTGACATAGCCGGGCGCGAGGCGGACGGGTGTCAGGGGGCGGTGACGGGTCCGGCGGAGCCGGCGGGGATCCGTGCGCGGCGCCAGTGAGTCAGGTGGACCGCGACCGTCACCGTGACTTCGCCGCAGAAGGTCTCCGCCACCTGGAACGGCAGCCCGAGCTGGGACGGCGGCGGCAACGTCATGACGATGCGGCCGAACGGCAACGGGAGCCTCGCGGCCGGGGCGTCGACCAGCTCCGGGTTCACCGTCATGAAGAACGGCAGCGCCGCGGCACCGGTGCTCGGAGCCTGCGCGGCCTCCTGAGCGGGCGTACGCCTCGCCGGGCCCGGTCCGGGTGCGTCCGGCCGGGTCGGGCGGGGCGTACCCGGACCGTCGCCCCGCCGACCGTCGGCCCGGACGGCCACCGGCTTCCGGCTTCCCTCACTCCTCCGGTACGGCCTCCGACACGGAGATGGCGCCGACCGGACAGGCCCGGGCCGCCTCCCGCGCCATCGGGTCACCGCCGCCGTCCTCCTTCCCGGCCACGAGCGTGCTGTACCCGTCGTCGTCCTGGGTGAAGACGCCCGGCGCGGCCAGGGCGCACTGGCCCGCGCCGATGCACAGGTCCTTGTCGATCTCGATGCGCAGTTGCATGGGGAGAGCCTTTTACCAAGTCACGGGGAGTTCCAGCATCCCCTGGATCGTGTCGCCGGGTTTGAAGGGAATGTCATCCGCGGGGACGGCGAGCCGCAGACCGGGCAGCCGCTCGAACAGGCGGGGCAGGGCGATCTCCAGCTCGGCGCGGGCGAGGTTCTGGCCCAGGCACTGGTGGATGCCGAAGCCGAAGGCGACGTGGTGCCGGGCCGGGCGGCGCCAGTCCAGGGCGTCGGGGTCGGGGTAGACGCCCTCGTCCCGGTTGATGACGGAGGTGGAGAAGACCACGCCGTCGCCGGCCCGGATGACCGTGCCGTCCACCTCGACGTCCTCGGTCGCCACCCGCAGCATCCCGTCCGCGATGGACAGCAGCCGCAGCAGCTCCTCGACGGCGGCGGGCAGCAGTGCGGGGTCGGCCCGCAGCTCGGCCAGCCGCTCGGGGTGCCGCAGCAGGGTGAAGGTGCCCAGCGAGATCATGTTCGCGGTCGTCTCGTGGCCCGCGACCAGCAGCACCAGCGCGAGGGTGACGAGTTCCTCCCGGTCCAGCTCCCCGGCCGCCAGTTGCTCGTGCACGAGGTCGTCCAGCACCCCGGTGCCGCGCTCCTTCTGCTTGTGGTCGATCAGCCCGTCGAGGTAGCCCTCCAGGTCCAGACGGGCCTGCTCCGTCTCGGCGACCGTCGGGCCGCGCAGCAGACGGTGCGACCGCGTCTCGAAGAACTCGTGGTCGGCGTACGGGACGCCCAGGAGTTCGCAGATCACCATCGACGGTACGGGCAGCGCGAAGGCGCCGACCAGCTCGGCGGGCGGTCCCTGCGCGACCATGGCGTCGAGCCGCTCGTCGACGATGCTCCGGATCCGCGGCCGCGTCTCGGTGGCGCGCTTGAGGGTGAAACTCGGCACCAGCATGCGCCGCTGGGTGTGGTGTTCGGGGTCGTCGACGCCCAGCAGGGCGGTCCTGCGGTCGCGCAGGGCCGCGAAGCGCGGGGTGGTCGACGGGAACCCGGGGCGGGTGCGGTCGGTGGACAGCCGCGGATCGGCGAGCAGGGCGCGGGCGGCCGCGTGCCCGCTGACCAGCCAGACCGGGCGGCCGTCGAACAGGGTGACGCGGGTCAACGGGCGGCCGGCGCGCAGCGGATCGTAGGCGGCGGGAGGGTGGTAGGGGCAGGTGCGGTCCTGGGGGAAGGCGACGGGTTCCGACAGGTGTGTCATGTCCGTCATGTCAGACCTCGCAGACGAAAGAGTGCATAGTGCCGATCCTCATTAGATGTCCGGGGTGTCCGGGCGACGACGCGAAGTTCGGCCAGATCAGTGCCGGGGGCGTGGTGCCGAACGGGGCGTGGGGGCACCGGAGTTCCGGCCGGGCGACGTCCCGGGAGTGGTCAGCCGCTCGTCGGCCGCCGCGATCGGCCGGCCTCGACCGGCCGGAAACCGACGCAGCCCCACCGGCCCCGCGCCCCGCGTCGGCGCTCGTACACTTGCGTGATCAGTTCAGGCAGGTAGGGAGAAGGCATGGCAATCGAAGTCACCGACGCCGCACAGCAGAGTCGTTACGAGGCCCGGATCGACGGTGACGCGGACGTCGCGGGCTTCGCCCAGTACATCCGTACCGCGGAGCTCATCGCCTTCGTCCACACGGAGGTCGACCCTCGGCACGAGGGCAAGGGTGTCGGATCCGCGCTGGTACGGGAGTCGCTCGACGAGGCCCGCGAGGCGGGGCTGAGGGTGCTGGCCACCTGCCCCTTCTACACCGCCTGGATCCACCGTCACCCCGACTACCAGCACCTGCTGTACCAGTCGCGCAGCACCGTCGTGGACTGAGACGGACGGACGGACGGGTCGGCCGGCCGGCGGCGTGGTGAGCGGGAGTGACGCTCAGAAGGCGTACCGGACACGCAGCCAGGGCGCGTGCAGGGAGATCAGCTCGCGGACGGTGCGTACCGCCTCGGCCTTGACGTTGTTGCGGTAGCGGACGTTGCGCGCGCCGTTCTGCGAGCGCTTGGCCTGCTGGATGTCGGGCTGCCACAGGACGTCCTCGGCGCGGGGGTGCCAGCCGAGGTTCACCTCGTGCAGTTCCCGGTTGTGGGTCAGCATGATCACCTCGGCGGCCGCCTGCCGCTTGACCCGGTCCGGCAGTACGTCGTCGAGGTGCTGGAGCAGTTCTGTCCAGGCGGCCTCCCAGCCGGGGCGCACGACCACGGGGGAGAGGTTGAAGTGCACCTCGTAACCGGCGTCCAGGAAGTCGGGTGCGGCGGCGATGCGTTCGGCGATCGGTGAGGTGCGCACGTCCAGCAGCTTGGAGTCGTCCGCGGGCATCAGGGAGAAGCGGATACGGGTCCGGCCGCGCGGATCGAGAGCGAGCAGGTCGGGATTGACGAACTTGGTGGCGAAGGACGCCTTCGCGGTCGGCCACTGCCGGAAGGCGTGCACGAGGTCCGCGGTGTTCTCGCAGACCAGGGCGTCCACCGAGCAGTCGCCGTTCTCCCCGATGTCGTACACCCAGGCCTCGGGGTCGCACTGGTTGGGCTCCGGCTTGGGCCCCTGGCGTACGACGTGGCGGCCCAGGTGGGCGATGATCTTGTCGATGTTGGTGAAGACGGTGATGGGGTTGGCGTAGCCCTTGCGGCGCGGTACGTAGCAGTAGGCGCAGGCCATGGCGCAGCCGTTGGAGAAGCCCGGCGCGATCCAGTCCGCGGACCGCCCGTTGGGCCGGGTGGTGAGGGTCTTCCGCTCGCCCAGGACGAGTGTCTCGCCCTTGACGCGCACCCACCGGTCGATGTTGCCCTCGTTGCCGTACAGCCCGGGGATGCTCCAGTGGGAGTCCACCTCGACCAGACGGACGCCGGGGAACCGCTCGATGACCTGCCGGCCGCGGGGCGAGGCGGCGGCCGCGGGCTCCGCGTAGATCACCCGCACCGGCAGCATGCGGCGCGCCGCGGGGGAGTCGCGGTGGAGCGGGCGGCCGGAGGGTGCGGAGTCGGCAGGCGCCGGGTGCGGGGGCGCGGCGGCCGTCGAGGGGGCGGCCGCGCCGGCGAGGGCGTCCAGGCCGAACAGGGTGTCGGAGGCGTCGTCCGGCGCGGCGGGCGGAGGGGACATGGGTGCTCCGGGGCGACTGGTACGGCGGGGCGGCGGGGTCGGCCGGGCTGCCGAGGAAACGGAAGCGGTTCCTCCATTGTACGCAATTCGGACACGGCGGTTGTTGGGGGCGGGGTGGGGGCGGGGCCCGCGGCCGGAGCGGAGCCGGAGGGAGCGCGAAGAGTCCGTCCTGTCCCTCTCGTCGTACGTCGACGACGGCGGGTGTCCCGAGGCCTGGGCCCTCCCGGCCGGAACACTAGACTGATCGCGTGGCCAGTGCAGAGGACCGGGAGAGCCCGGCGGGAGAGCGGGAGATGCGGGCGGAAGAACCCGGCCCGGAGGGGGAGTCCGGCCGGGCGGGCGCATCCGGCCGCACCGCGATGGCCGATCTCCAGTCCCTCGCCGTCCAGTTGCGGCGACTGAACGGTGAGGTCAACCGTCTCGTGCACGGCTTCGCCGGGGTGCAGGGCCTGCACGCCACGGACGTACAGGCGCTCGCGGCCATCCTGGACGCCGAGGAGCCGATGACGCCCGGCCGGCTGCGAGGTCATCTCGGACTCACCTCCGGTGCCGTCACGGCGTGCGTGGACCGGCTGGAGCGGGCCGGTCACATCCGGCGGGTCCGCGAGAGCGCCGACCGCAGGGTGGTCCACCTCTACTACGCGGCGGAGGCCAGGACGGCGGCCCGCTCGTACTTCCGTCCGCTCGCCGAGGCCGTGGACGCCGCCCGCTCCCGTTTCACCGAGGACGAGCTCGCGGTGGTGCTGCGCTTCCTCGCGGCGGTGAACGAGGACCTGTCGACGCTGCGACCGCCCGGCCACTGACCCGCTGGCCTCACTGACCCGCTGGCCTCGCTGGCCTCGCTGACCCGCTGGCCTCACTGGCCCGCTGGCCTTCTGGCCGCCATTCATCTCGGAGGAGCCCGCCGACGGGCGCACCGAACCCCCTGGGTCACTCA
Source organism: Streptomyces sp. CRN 30 (assembly GCF_034105845.1). NCBI lineage: Bacteria > Bacillati > Actinomycetota > Actinomycetes > Kitasatosporales > Streptomycetaceae > Streptomyces > Streptomyces sp. CRN 30. Next base: position 34,375 of record NZ_JAVRHI010000414.1, read on the forward strand.
CCCCCGGCCGACGTCTACCATGACCTCTCGATACCTCAATCATTGAGATTGTTTCTCTTTGAGAGATTGGGGTACCTGAGTCAGTCCTTCGTCCCTGCCCTCTGGAGAACCATGTCCCGCTCGCCCCGACGAATCCGTCTGCTCGTCCCCCTCGCTCTGCTGATCGCCTGGCTCGTCATGGGCGGGACCCTCGGGCCCTTCGCGGGCAAGCTCGGCGAGGTCGCCACCAACGACCAGGCGTCGTTCCTCCCGCGCAGCGCCGAATCCACGGAGGTCATCGACGAGCAGAAGGCCTTCCAGCAGGACGAGACCCTGCCGACCATCGTCGTCTGGACGGCGGAGTCCGAGGGCGGCAGCGTCTCGGCCGACCAGCGGGAGGCCGCCACCGGCGCCCTGTCCTCGCTCGCCGACGCACCGGGCGTGGTGGGGGAGGTGTCACCGGCCCTGCCCTCGGAGGACGGCGCGGCGCTCCAGGGCGTCGTCCAGCTCAGCCCGAACCTCGGGGACGAGCTGCAGGAGACGCTGGACTCGGTCCGCTCCGCCGCCCAACAGGTGCCCGGCACGACCGTCCACCTGGCCGGCCCCGCCGCGAGCCAGGCCGACCTGTCCGACGCCTTCGCGGGCATCGACGGACTGCTGCTCGCCGTGGCCCTGGCGGCCGTCCTCGTGATCCTGCTGCTGGTCTACCGCAGCGTCCTGCTGCCCTTCGTGATCATCATCAGCGCGGTCCTCGCGCTGGGTCTGGCCTGCGCGGTCGTCTACGCCCTCGCCGACCACGACGTCGTCCGCGTCGACGGACAGGTCCAGGGCATCCTCTCCATCCTCGTCATCGGGGCCGCCACCGACTACGCCCTGCTGCTGACCGCCCGTTACCGCGAGGAACTGGCCCGCGGGCACGAGCGGTACACCGCCGTGCGGGCCGCGCTGCGCGAGTCCTGGGGCGCCATCGTCGCCAGCGCCGCGACCGTCGCCCTCGGCCTGCTCGCCCTGCTGCTCAGCGACCTGACCAACAACCGCGCGCTCGGCCCCGTCGGCGCCATCGGCATCGTCTGCGCCGTCCTCAGCACGCTCACCTTCCTGCCGGCCGTCCTCGTCCTCCTCGGGCGCGCCGCCTACTGGCCCGCGAGGATCCGCCCCGCCGAGGCGGACGGCGCCGGACGCGGGCTGTGGCAGCGGACCGCGGACCTGGTCGACCGGGTCCCGCGCAGGATCTGGGCCCTGAGCCTCGCCGGGCTCCTCGCCTGCGCGGCCTTCGCGCCCACCCTCACCGCCAAGGGCGTCCCGCTCGACGAGACCTTCGTGGGCGACGCCCCGTCCGTCAGCGCCCAGCGTGCCCTCGGCGAGCACTTCCCCGCGGGCCAGGGCAACCCCGCCGTGGTCATCGCGAACGCCGACAGCCTGGACGAGGTCGTCGCCGCCGCCCAGGACACGGAGGGTGTCGCCTCGGCGGCCGCGGTGAGCGAGGGAGGCCGCCCCGGCGGCGACCCTCTGGTCGTCGACGGCCGGGTGCGCGTCGACGCCACCCTCGACTCCGCCGCCGACAGCGAGGCGGCCAAGGACACGGTCGCCCGCCTGCGCACCGCCGTCCACGAGGTGCCGGACGCCGGCGCGCTGGTCGGCGGCTACACGGCCCAGCAGTACGACACCCAGGAGACGGCCGCGGCCGACCGCACGCTGATCGTCCCCGTCGTGCTCGTCATCATCCTGCTCATCCTGGTCGGGCTGCTCCGCTCCCTGCTGATGCCCGTCCTGCTGGTGGCGACGGTGGCGCTCAACTTCCTCGCCACGCTGGGCGTCTCGGCCCTGGTCTTCCCCCTCTTCGGCTTCACGGGGACGGACGCGTCCGTGCCGCTGTACGGCTTCGTGTTCCTGGTGGCCCTGGGCGTGGACTACAACATCTTCCTGATGTCCCGGGTGCGGGAGGAGTCGCTGCGGCACGGGGTGCGCCAGGGCGTCCTGCGCGGCCTCGTCGCCACCGGCGGAGTGATCACGTCGGCCGGTGTGGTGCTCGCCGCGACCTTCACCGCCCTGGGGGTCATCCCGCTGGCGTTCCTGGCGCAGATCGCCTTCATCGTCGCCTTCGGCGTGCTGCTCGACACGCTCGTGGTGCGGTCCCTGCTGGTGCCCGCGCTGGTCCGGGACATCGGCCCGACCGCCTGGTGGCCGGGCCGGCTCAGCCGGGAACGGAAGGACGCCGGGCGCGCAGAGGAGACCACGGTGTCCGCGCGCACCTGACGGAACGGCAGTGGCCCGGCGCGCGCCCCCGCTTCCCGCGGGGGCGCGCGCCGGGCCACAGGTGCGTCAGGCCTGGCCGGACTCCCCCTTGGGGGCGGCCTGCTGCACCACGTCGAAGGACCACAGCGTGGACCCGCTGGCGGCCGGCTTGGGCTGCTCGCCGCCGCCCGCGCCACCGCCCTGGTGGGCGGACTTCATCGGACCCTCCATCCAGGCCTGGAAGGACTCCTCGTCACGCCACCGCGTGTAGACGAGGTAGCTGTCGGTGCCCTCGACCGGGCGGAGGAGCTCGAACCACTCGAATCCGTCGGAGTTCTCCACGGCGTGGGCGCGGGAGGCGAAGCGCTTCTCCAGCGTCTCGCGCTGTTCGGCGGGGACCGTCAGTACATTGATCTTGACTACGCTCATGGTGTCCATCTTGGCGCACGGCGCCCGGCGGGCGGCAGACGGGCTCAGGACCGGTACGGCTGCTGCTGCGGCTGACCGTACGGCCGGCCGCCCTGGCCGCCGCCCGCGCCCTGCCGCTGCAACTCCTCGGCCTGTTCCGCGGTCACCTTCTGCTCCGCGCCGCAGAAGGTGCACTGCGTCCGGTACTTGGTGGAGACCGGGAACAGGGGCACGAAGAACAGCGTGAACTTCGTGACGCGCTTGCGGAGCGTGTGCGCGGCGGGGTTGCCGCAGTTGCCGCACAGCAGCGTCAGGACGGCGAGCTGGTACAGGTATCCCTTGGTGCCGAAAATGATCATACTGTCGGTCCTTCCCGGGTCGGTGCCTGCCGACACGGTGCTCATGAGCGGCACGGCGTGGTCACCGGAACAGTGTCGTACGGGGCACGGCTGTTGCGCCGCCGTACGCGGTGTTGCCGGACGAAGGACGCGTGGCGTTGCCGGACGCAGGACGCAACGCTCCGTGGACGGCGGTGTCGAGTGCTTCCGGAGCGGGCGGTGAAGGGGATCGGGCAGGCTGTACGGGGGCCGGTCGGCGGCCTGTTCGACGGTGCGGACGTCCGGAGCGGACGAGTGCGACGTGTGCCGTGTTGCCGGACGGTGGCTGCAACGCTGATAGTCGACCCCGAGCTGAGTGAATGAGTGAGTGAATCGTTGAACGATTCCGGTTACTTGTTCGTTGTCCTTTGGCTAGGAATGTGGCTCACTCCGGTCGGGAAGCCGTTGCAGCGGCGACCCGGCCCGCACGACTCGAGCCCCCTGCGGTTTTACGCAGGGGGCTGGGTCGCATTGTGTGGGAACTTGTCACGCCATGTGTCCATAAGTCACGATGCAAGCAGGTGCTGCGCCCGGTTGCTGCAACAACCCGGCGGTCGACGGCGCCTGACCACAGGTCACCTAGCCAAAGGAGACGCTCGTGAAGAACATCGTGGGCTGCGCGCAACCCTCCGCCGGGCGGCGTTTCCGGCCGTCGCGGACCGTCATCGTCATCGTCCTGGTGAGCGCCGCCGTGTACGCGGCGGCGCGTGCGGGCGTACCGGTCGTCGTGGGCCTGCAGGGCGCGGCGGCCGTGCTGGGCGCCGTGGTGGCGGCCCGCAGGCTGGTCCTCGCGCTCCCCGAGGGCCGGCCGGTGTGGCTGCCCGGCTTCGGACGATAGCCGCCCGACCGGAAGATGACCACCGAAGCATCCGCGGCGGCGCGGCTCGCCCTCGAGCTGCGCCGCCTCCAGACACAGGCCGGCGGGCCGTCCCTGCGCCGTCTGGCCCAGGCGACGCACTACTCCCCGTCCACGCTGTCCCGCTACTTCTCCGCCAAGCAGTTCCCCTCCCTGGAGGTGACGCGCCGGCTGGCCGGGGCGCTCGGCGCCGGCCAGCCGGCCAGGAAGCACCTCGAGGGCCTCTGGCACGAGGCCGCCGGGGAACGGACCCGGGCACGCGCCGCGCGCGGCGGCGCGCCGGAACCGTTGGAGGGCGGCGGCCGCACCCCGCCCGACACCATCGAGACGCCCGGGGACCTCGCCGGGGCGCT
>NZ_JAVRHI010000415.1:0-36247 GCF_034105845.1 Streptomyces sp. CRN 30
GCTCCGCGGCGCCGCCGCCGTCGTCGTCCGGCGCGGCGTCCGCGGGGGCGGCGGCGAGGGCCGCCAGGAGCAGGACCCCGGCGGCCGAGAAGCGGGCGGCTGCTCTCATCGTCCATCCCTTCGAGTACGGCGTGCACGCGGGCGCGTGGAAGTGCGCCGGGCCGCACGGCGTGCGCGCATGACAAAAGGGATGTTTCGTGCGAGGGGCGGGGAAGGCAAGCACCCCGGCGGGTGTCGCCGCGGAGAGCCTCGGGGCGCCCCGGACGGGTCAGTCCGGCAGCCTCCCGTACTCCTCGCGGTGTGCGAACGCCGCACGCAGGTCCGGTTCGCCGATCGCCCGGACACCGCGGACGGCGACGCACGTCAGGTCCGTGGCCGCGGCACCGCGCCGCCCCGCCCGGCGGGCGAACGCGCCGAGCAGCCGCTGCCCGGCCGGCGACGCCCACGCCGAGTACGGGTGCACCTCGATCCGCGCTATCGCCAGGCAGCTCAGGGTCAGGGCCAGCGGCAGCGCGAACCAGAGCGCGATCAGATACCTCGGTATGTCCGTGGGGACGGGCAGCGCCAGCGCGGCGGCGCCGAGCGCGCACACCACCAGCGCGGCGAGCCGCACCCGGCGGACCGCCGCCGCGACCGTGTGCGTGCCGTCCGGCACGGCGAGACCGGCGGTGACCAGCCGGTCGGCCAGCCCGCGCATCGCGTCCGTGGCGGCGGCGGACGCCCGCACCGGGGCGATCCGGGACTGCCCCTCCGGTCCGATGACGCCGATCACCGACCGCTCCATCTCGTCCTGCCCGCGCGGGTCGACGACGGTCGCCCAGCCCGTGTGCGCGAGCAGGAGGCGTCGCTGACGGGCCATGGAGACCAGGGTCAGGTCGGCGACCCGCGCGGGGCCGCCCGAGAGGAAGGCCGCCTCGTAGAGGTCGAGTTCACGGCTGTGTGCCGAGTCCGCGTCGGCGGCCGCGGCGCGGGCGGCGGCCAGGCACAGCCGGGTGCACGCGATACCGGCGACGGCCCAGGCCGGCAGAAGGAGGAGGACCCAGAACATGCCGTTTTTCTATGCCAAAGGCCATGACCTCCGCCACGCCCTGTTCAGCATCCGGACCCCAGTGTTGCCGGTACGTGATGTTCCGTTCGGCCGTCTCAGTGCCGCAGCACCATCCGTCGCGTGGCCCGCGCCAGTCGCACCGCCGGCCGGCGCGAGCGGGGGACCGGCCCCGACCGCTCCCGCCACCACGCGCGCACCGCCCGCCGGACCCGGCCGTCGTCGAGTTCCCCGGGCCGCAGCAGATGCGCGGCGAAGTCCAGGGCGTCCCGGCGGTAGCCGCCGGTCATCGGCCTGACCCGCGCGTACGCGAGGAAGGCCGGCCGGTACGCCGCGCCCAGGATCTCCGGCAGTTCGGGCGCGACCTGGGCCACCACCCCGGCCCGCTTCCCGGCGAGCGCCCGTGCCTGCACCTCAAGGCGCTCCGCGTCGAACCCGTCGGGCACGGGCGCCCCGGCGACCAGCGCGCCCAGCAGCGCGGCCTGGCCGTCCCCGAGCCGCCGCCGGACGTCCTCCCCGACGGGCGGCACCGCGCGGCGCTCCCGCACGCCGGAGCCGGCGGGGGAACGGGCGGGCCCCCGGGTCCCCGCCCGTTCCGAAGCGGGGCCGGCGGACCCCCGTACCGCGTCCCGCCCCGTCTCCACCGCCGCCCGGATCGCGGCCAGTTCGCTCTCCAGCTCGCCCGGGTCGGGGAAGTTCTCGTCCCGCTCCAGCAGCACCCCCGGCGGTGCCACGCGCGAGGCGAGGTCGGTGAGGATGTCCAGGACCGGCCGCGGCACGGGATGGGCGTGGCTGTCGTGCCAGACGCCGTCCCGTTCGAAGCCGCCCGCGACGTGGACGTAGGCGAGGGCCTCCAGCGGAAGGTCCGCGAGGGCCTCGGCGGGGTCCTCGCCGCGGTTGACGTGGTTGGTGTACAGGTTGGCGACGTCGATCAGCAGCCGTACGCCGGTCCGGTCGGCCAGCTCGTACAGGAACTGGCCCTCGGTCAGCTCCTCGTCCGGCCAGGAGAACAGCGCGGCGATGTTCTCGACGGCGAGCGGCACGGGCAGCGCGTCCTGCGCGACGCGCACGTTGGCGCAGAGCACGTCGAGGGCGTCGCGGGTGCGCGGCACCGGCAGCAGGTGCCCGGCCTCCAGCCGGGGCGCGGCCGTCGGCGCGCCGCCCGCCCGTACGAACGCGATGTGCTCGGTGACCAGCGGCGATCCGAACGTCTCGGCCCGCTCGGCGAGAGCGGCGAGCCGCCCCGGATCGGGACGGCCCGCGTCGCCGAGCCCGAGCGAGACACCGTGCGGGACCACGGTGACGCCGCGCTCGCGCAGCCGCAGCAGCGACGCCGGAAGGTGGCCGGGGCAGACGTTCTCCGCCACGACCTCGACCCAGTCGATCCCCGGCATCAGCTCCACGGCGTCCGCGATCTCCGGACGCCAGCCGATGCCGGTCCCCAGTCGGCGCATGCCCTCACCCCCCGTCTCTGTTCCGCACATGCCGGGGGTATCGCCGCGGAACACGGCCCTCAACCGCGCGGCACACGCCTTCAGAGGAACATTTGAGGTTTCCGGTGCGGCGTCCCGGCCGCTACCGCCGCAGCGCCGGGTGGTCCGCCACCACCGTGCACGACCCCGGCGCGATCTCCGTGAACCCGGCGTCCCGCACCACCGGCAGCCCGCCCGCCGTCAGCCGCTCCCACCGCGCGGGGTCCGCGGTGCGCACGGCGAGCGGGAACCCCGCGTCGCGCCAGGCGGCCCGCTGTCCGTCGTCCAGTTCCCACCAGGCGAGCTGTGCGCCGTGCCCGGCCTGCGCCATCGCCTTGCCGGCCGACATGTCAAGACCGGGGCTGAGCCACAGCACCGGTCCGGCGGGATCGGCCGCCGGCGGGGGCTCGGGGTCGTCGAGGTCGGTGCCGGAGACCTGGAGCCTGGCGAGGTCCTTGGGCCAGCCGTCCAGCGGGACGGGCGGGAAGACCCGTACCTCCGCCGTCTTCCCGGTGACCGTGATGCCGGGCAGCGCCTCCGCGCGCCGCCACTCCGCGCCGCGCGCCCGCCGCACCACCTTGCGGATACGGGCGTCCTGCCAGTCCCGCATCGCCCGCGCCCACTCCCCGTCGCCGTGCGACCGCCCGTCGGCGAGGATCACCAGCACCGCGCGGGCCGCCGTCTCCAGTGCGTCGGTGCGGGCCGGCGGCGCGGCCCGCTCGATCCGCACCACCAGCGGCAGCACGAACTGCGGGGCGAGGTCGCGGTCGCCGGGCTCGGCGCGGAAGGGGCTGTCGGCGGTGGCGGTGGGATCGGTGCTCATGCCCCCAGTCTGCCAATACTCCGGTCAGCCCGAGCAGGCCGTCCGCTGCGCCTCCAGCCACTCGCAGGCCGGGCAGAGCGTGATCCCCTTGTACGACTCCGGGTACTCCGTCTCCTTCCGGCACAGCACGCACTCCGCGTACGGCGGGCCCTCGGCCTTCGGCGGTTTCGGCGCCTGTTCGATCAGGCAGTAGTCGTCGTCGCTCATACCACCAGCGTAGATCGGTCAGCGCCGTCCGTTGGCGGCCCCCACCAGCTCCGACACCTTCACGAACCGGTACCCCTGGCGGCGCAGCTCCGGGACGACCGCGCGCACCGCCCGCTCGGTCGTCGGGGCCGCGCTGCGCGTGCAGTGCATGACCACGACCGACCCCGGCCGCACCCCGTCCAGGACCTGCCGGGCCACCGCGTCCGCGTCCGTGGCGAAGGCGTCGCCGCTGACCACGTCCCACTGCACGGCGGTGACACCGGCGCCCGTCAGCTCCTTCAGGGCGGCGCGGTCGTGGCAGCCGCCCGGGAAGCGGAAGTACGGCATCGGCTCCGCGACCCCCGCCTCGCGGAACGCCGCGTACGCCCGCTCCACGTCCGCGCGCATCGCGCCCCGCGCCACGGTCGGCAGGCCGTAGCAGTCAGGGGTGAACGCGTGGTGGCTGTAGGAGTGGTTGGCGACCTCGAAGAGCCGGTCCCGGCCGATCGAGCGCGCCTGGTCGGGGTACTCCTCGGCCCACCGCCCGGTCATGAAGACCGTCGCCGGCACCTTCAGCTCCCGCAGCGCCGCGATCAGCTCCGGGTTGTCGAACCGTTCCCCGGCCGCCGCGCGCGGCCCCTGGTCGGCGGTCATGTCGGCGTCGAAGGTGAGGGCGACGGTCTTGTCACGCGAGCGCGGGCCGTGTGCGAAGACGGGGGTGAGCCCCGCCGGGCCGGGTGCGAGGGTCGGCGGCCGGGACGGGGCGGGCGCGGCCGACGAGGGCGGGGACGGTGCGGCCGGACGCGGTGCCTCGGCGGTCCCGCAGGCGGCGAGGGCGGCGCCCAGGGCACAGACGGCGACCGTACGTCGTACGAGAGTGATCATCGTACGAACGTATGGGGGGTTTCGTCCCGTCCCGTGGTGCGCGGCGCCGACCCGGCCGGACGGTCACCCGCCCGGCCTCCCGGACCGCCGGTTCACCTCCGCCAGGGGCCCGTCACCGCGAACGTCGTGCCCGGGGTGTAGCAGTTGACGTACATCGTCTCGCCGTCGGGGGAGAAGGTGACCCCGGCGAACTCGCCCCACTCGGGTTCCTCGGGCGTACCGATGTTCTGCGCGCCGCGCGCCATCGCGTACACCTCGCCCTGGCGCGTCACCCCGTAGACGTGCTGCGCGCCGTTGCCGTCCTCGCAGACCATGAGGCCGCCGCTGGGGGCCAGGCAGATGTTGTCCGGGGACTCGCCGGGCAGCTGGACGTCGGTGTCCGGGCCGAAGACGATCACCAGGGTGAGCCGGCGCCGCTCGGGGTCGTAGCGCCAGATCTGCCCGTAGTGGTCCGCCGCCGAGCCGTCCGCGCCGCGGGCGAACGACGACACGAAGTAGACGCTGCTCCCGCCCCAGTAGCAGCCCTCCAGTTTCTGGGCGTGGGTGATGCCGCCCCGGCCGAAGTCCTGGAAGCGGATGGGGGTCCCGCCGGCCAGCGGGTCGGGGACGTCCACCCACTCGATCCGGTCGAACGTCGCGCCGGTCTCCTGGACCGTGGAGAGGTCGGGGACGCCCGGTACGCGCATCGCCTGGAGCCGGCCGCCCGCGCGCAGCGAACCGGTACCGCCCAGCGGGTCCTCGGGCAGGAAACGGTAGAAGAGGCCGAACGGCTTCTCGAAGGCGTCCTCGGTCTCGTAGACGATCCCCCGTCGCGGGTCCACGGCGATCGCCTCGTGCTGGAAGCGGCCCATCGCGGTCAGCGGGACCGCTCCGGTGCGGTGCGGGTCGGCCGGATCGACCTCGAAGATGAAGCCGTGGTCCTTGGTGTAGCCGTTGGTGCCGGCCCTGTCCTCGGTCTCCTCGCAGGTCAGCCAGGTGCCCCAGGGGGTGGGTCCGCCCGCGCAGTTCACGGCCGTACCGGCGATGGCCACCCGCTCGGACAGCACCCGGTCGCGGGAGTCGAGGGTGAGCGCCGTACAGCCGCCCTTGCCGGCCGGGTCGTAGGTGAGGCCCTCGACGGTGGGGACGGGGTGCCGGCCGTCGGCCCGGTTCTCGTGGTTGCGGACCAGGTGGACGGCGCCGCGGCCGCGGCGGACGGGGAACGCGGACATGCCGTCGTGGTTGGAGGGGACGAGGCCCTCGCCGGAGCGGAGCGGCTCGCCCTCCCGGGACAGCACTCGGTAGCGGAAGCCGGCGGGGAGGTCGAGGAGCCCGTCCGGGTCGGGCACCAGGGGGCCGTACCCGGTGCGGCCGAGGGTCTGCGCGGCGGCGGTGCCGGTGAAGAGTTCCGTCAGGGCGCCGCTGAAGACGATGCCCGCTCCGAGGGCTCCGGAGCGGGCGATGAGTTCCCGGCGGGACGCCGGAGGTTCCTGACGGGGGGACGACACGGACATGGGGAAACCTTCCTGCTGGCGGACAGGACTGTGACCCCGCTGTGTTTATCACCTCGCAGGTGGCCCGGGAACCACGCGCGTAGCACGTGTCACGGTCGGTCACCCCGCACCGGTGCGCGGGGTGACCGACCGTCTCAGGAGGGGGTCACCCGGTCGTGGCCCGCGCCGGTTCCGTGACCTTCACCGGGTCCGTGCCGGTGGCGCTGTGCCGTTCGGCCCAGTTCTCCAGCGCCGTGCGGCAGGCGTGGTCCAGGTGGTGCAGCCCGGAGAGGTCCAGCTCGACCGGACGGTCCGGGGGCAGCGACTCCAGGCTGTCGAGGATCTTCGGCAGCCGCAGGAAGGTCGCGTTGCCCGACAGGTGCACCTGGACGGGTCCGGCGCCCTTGTCGACGACGTCCGTCCTGAGGTGCGAGGCCTCCCAGGCGGTCTTGACCACGGACAGCGCCAGACCGATCAGGACGCCCTCGAACATGTTGACGACGACGATCGACACGGCCGTGACGATCAGGATCAGGGCCTCGCCCCGGTGCCCCCGCCACAACGCCACCAGCTGGCGGAACGGGATCAGCTTCCACCCGGCGTGGATCAGGACGCCGGCCAGCGCGGGCAGCGGGATCAGGGCCAGCGCCGAGGGCAGCAGCGCGGCGAAGAGCAGCAGCCACACGCCGTGCAGGACCCGGGACGTCTTCGTCCTCGCGCCCGCCGCGACATTGGCCGAACTGCGCACGATCACCGCGGTCATCGGCAGCGCGCCGAGCAGACCGCTCACCGCGTTGCCCGCGCCCTGCGCCATCAGTTCCTTGTCGTACTCGGTGCGCGGACCGTCGTGCAGCCGGTCCACCGCGGCGGCGCTGAACAGGCTCTCGGCGGAGGCGATCAGGGTGAAGGCGGCGATCGTGCCGAAGATGCCGATGCTCGCCAGCTCGCCGAAGGCGTCCGCACCGGGCAGCTGCACGGAGTCCAGCAGGCCGTTGACCTCGACGGTGGCGACCGGCAGGCCGAAGGCGAGGACGGCGAGGGTGGCCAGGACGACCGCGGCGAGCGCGCCGGGCACGGTCTGCGCCCGCTTCGGCAGCTTCTTCCAGCCCACCATCACCGCGATGGTGCCCGCGCCGACCGCCACCGAGGCCAGGGCCTCGGTGGAGCCGACGGCGTCGGCGAACGCACCCGGCAGCCCGAGGATCTTGTCGAGGCCGGAGGCGGGCGCGTCGAGCCCGGCCGCCGCGTACAGCTGGCCCGCGATGATGACGAGCCCGATACCGGCCAGCATGCCCTCGACGACCGAGAGCGAGATGGCCCGGAACCAGCGCCCCAGCCTCAGGGCGCCCATGCCCAGCTGGAGCAGCCCGGTCGCCAGCACGATGACGCCGAGCGCGGCCAGGCCGTAGGTGTCGACGGCCTCGTAGACCAGGACGGTCAGTCCGGCGGCGGGGCCGGAGACCTGGAGGCTGCTGCCCGGCAGCAGGCCGACGACGATGCCGCCCACGATGCCGGTGACCAGGCCGAGTTCGGCCGGGACGCCGGAGGCGACGGCGACCCCGACGCAGAGCGGCAGCGCGACCAGGAAGACGACGAGGGAGGCGGCGAAGTCCTGCCGCAGGAAGGGGTACTTGGATATTCGGGTGGTGTTCTTCCGGTCCATGGCGGCGCTCACAGGGCTTCGAACGTGTCGGTGTCCGCGTCGTGCGCGAGCACGCGGCCGGTGTGCACCTCGTAGTACCAGCCGTGCAGCCGCAGGGTGCCCTCCGCCAGCCGGCGCTCCACGCACGGGTAGGAGCGCAGCCGCAGGATCTGGGCGAGGGCGTGGTTCTGCACGGCCTCTATCACGGTGGGGTCGTTGGGGTCGGTGCACTTGGGGGGCTCGGTGCCGTAGCCGAGCCAGTCGCGCACGGCCGGTACGGAGGTCAGGTCGTCGCCGCGGACCATGGCGCCGACGGCTCCGCAGTGCGAGTGGCCGCAGACCACGATGTCGTGCACGCCGAGCACCGTCACGGCGTACTCGATGGTGGCCGCCTCGCCGGTGGGGCGCTCGGCGGTGTACGGCGGCACGACGTTGCCCGCGGTGCGCAGCTCGAACAGCTCGCCGGGACGGGCGCCGGTGATCAGCGCGGGGACGACCCGCGAGTCGGCGCAGGTGATGAACAGGACGTCGGGGGACTGGCCTTCGGCGAACCTGGCGAACTCCTCAGGGCGCTGTCCGTACGAGCGGGCGTGGTCGATGAGGGGCTGCATGATGGGGTGATTCCTCCTGGCGCGCAGTGGGGGCGCGTCGGATGGGCAGGACAGGGTGGGGGGCTGCTCAGGTACTCAGCAGCGGAACACCTGGAGTGCCGCGGGGGTGCGGTCCGCCGAGGATCTCGACGGACGCCGGTGCCCGGTGCATGGCGGTGCCGGGTCCGAGGCGGCCTGGGTGCGCTGCCTCGGGAGCGGTCGCTCGGGGGCGTCGGGCGCCGGGGCGGCGGCGGAGCGGTGCCGGTCGCGTACCCGGAGAGGACCGGTCGGGTCCCCGGGGCGGCCGGTGTCGTGGCAGGCGACGGTCTCGACGCGCTGAGCCCGTGCGGAGGGATTGGTTCCGGACGGAGCTTTGGCCACGGCTTCACGACTTGTATGCGCGGATGCGAATGATCCGCCCGGAGTGAAGACCGGAAGGGCGAACAGGGTGACGGCGAGGAGTGAGATCAGGGCAGCAGCCCACGCACCTCGGAACATCCGCCCCCCTCGGCTGATCACGAACGCTGTGCACAGGCCAGCACTTGGTCAATGGCTGGTCAATGACTGGTCAAGAAAGACGTTAACCCGGCGAAGTCGTTTGCAGGGTTAACGTAGCGTTTCGAGTCTGAAGAGGACCTGAAAAGAGTGGCCGAGTGGCCCGAACGCCCCCTTGACCGGGGGCGTTCGGGTGTGGTCGGGGGCGCTCAGCCGGCCTGTACGAGCCCCGCCGCGTCGCGCGCCAGCGCGGTCAGCCGGGATATCGCCCGGAAGTACTTCTTGCGGTAGCCGCCGTTCAGCATGTCCTCGCCGAACAGCCGGTCGAAGGGCAGCCCGGACGCCAGCACCGGCACCTCGCGGTCGTAGAGCCGGTCCGCGAGCACCACCAGACGCAGCGCCGTCGACTGGTCCGGCACCGGGCGCACCCCGGTGAGGCACACGGCCGTGAGGTCGTCGGCCAGCGCGCCGTAGCGGCTGGGGTGCACGCGCGCGAGGTGGTCGAGCAGGTCGGGGAAGGCGTCGAGGGAAGCGCCCGCGGTGGCCTGCGCCGCCCGGGTGACCTGCTCGTCGGAGTACGGCGCCGGGGCCTCGGGAAGACCGCGGTGACGGTAGTCCTCGCCGTCGATGCGCAGGGTCTTGAAGTGGGCCGACAGGCCCTGGATCTCCCGGAGGAAGTCGGCCGCCGCGAACCGGCCCTCGCCGAGCTTGCCCGGCAGCGTGTTGGAGGTGGCGGCGAGCGCCACGCCCGCCTCCACGAGCCGGCCCAGCAGACTGGAGACGAGGACGGTGTCGCCCGGGTCGTCCAGCTCGAACTCGTCGATGCACAGCAGCCGGTGGCCGGAGAGCGTCCGCACGGTCTGCTGGAAACCGAGGGCGCCGACCAGATTGGTCAGCTCCACGAAGGTGCCGAACGCCTTGGCGGCGGGCTCGGCCGGGGTCGCGTGCCAGAGCGAGGCCAGCAGGTGGGTCTTGCCGACGCCGTAGCCGCCGTCGAGGTAGACACCGCGGGGGCCGGCCGGGGTCTTGGGCGCCTTGCCGCGGCCCAGTCCGAACAGGCCGCGCCGGCCGCCGGTCGCCGGGGCCGCGCCGAGTCCGGCCGCGAAACCCGCCAGGACCGTCACGGCCTCGCTCTGGCTCGGCTGGTTCGGGTCCGGTACGTACGTGTCGAACCGGACGGAGTCGAACCGCGGCGGCGGCACCATCTCGGCCACCAGACGGTCGGCCGGGACGTGCGGCTCACGGGCGCAGAGGGACAGCGGGGCCACGCCGGCTATGGAGCGGGACTCCGGGGCGGCGGGGCGGGGAGCGGGGGAGGGCGACGACACAGTTCATCATGCTAGATGCCCCGGACCGCCGTGGAAGACTGCACGGCATGCGACGCCTGTTCCCTGTGACCGACCAGACAGCGACGCCGGACGCGCCCCCGGCGGAGAGGGGCGAGCGCGAGTGGAGCCTCGAAGAGCTGGCCGCGGCCTACGCCTACCCCGCGCCCGGCGAGAGCGGGACCGGCGGCTGGCTGCGGGCCAACATGGTCTCCACCCTCGACGGCGCCGCCCAGCACGACAACCGCTCCCAGCCGATCTCCAGCCCCGCCGACATGCGGATCTTCGGCACGCTGCGGGCGCTCGCGGACGTGATCGTCGTAGGCGCCGAGACCGTCCGCCAGGAGGAGTACCGCCCCGCACGCGCGCGTGCGGAGTTCGCGGAGACGAGGCAGGCCGCCGGACAGGGACCGGCACCGGCGATCGCGGTCGTCAGCGCCTCCCTGGACCTGGACTTCTCACTGCCGCTCTACACCGCGCCGCTGGTGCCCACGGTCGTCCTGACCGGGGCCGCGGCACCGGCCGACCGGGTAGCCGCCGCGGAGAAGGCGGGCGCCAGGGTGGTGCGGGCCGGGGACGGCGCCGGCGTCGATCCCGCGCGGGCCGTCCGCGCCCTCGGCGAGCTGGGCCACCGGCGGCTGCTGACCGAGGGCGGCCCCCGGCTGCTCGGGCAGTTCGTCGCGGCCGGGGTGCTGGACGAGCTGTGCCTCGCGCTCGCCCCGATGCTTACGGCCGGGGACGCGCAGCGGATCGCCGGCGGCCCGTCGGTGGAGGTGCCCCGGCGGTTCCGGCTCGCCTCCCTGCTGGAGGAGGACGGATTCCTCTTCGGCAGCTACCGGCGGGTGTGACGGGCCGCCCGTCGCGTACGGCGGCCCGGTCGCTCCGGTCCGGCGATTATCGGAATCGGTCGTTCCGTTTGATCCGCGACGGGCACACTGAATCCGGCAGTACCCGTGCGGTCACGGGGCAGGATGGTTTCCTCAAGGGGCCGGCCACGGCTCACGAGGGTGGGGCCCGAGGGCCCGCGATGGAGAAGGGGCGCCTGGTGTTCACAAGCGTTTTGATGATCGAGAAGGCCCTGACGTCCGCCGACGTGGAGTTCGTCACCACCTTGCACGGGGACGAGGCCGTCTCCTTCCACGTGCTGCTCCAGCCCCGCGGCGACCAGGCGGACCGCCTGCTGCGGGCCATCGACGACGTCGCGCTCGGCGAGCTGGACGAGGCCGTCCGCGAGGGCGAGACCCCCGAGGGCGAGGAGGCGCTGACCGTCGGACAGCGCGCCCTGGAGGTCTCCCTCACCGCACTGCGCGCCTCCGGCAGCGAGGCGGTGGGCCGGCTGATCGACGACCACCCGCTGGACTCGCTCAAGAAGCTCGTCGAAGAGGTCGGCGCCGACGAGGTGATCGTCCTGACCGACCCGCACTACGTGGAGGAGTTCTTCCACCGGGACTGGGCCTCCCGCGCCCGGCACAAGGTCGGCGTCCCGGTGCTGAAGCTGTTCTCGCACAGCAAGGCGTGAGGCGGGCCCGGCGGGTGTGCGGGGCACGGCATAGGCTGACTTCCGCACGTCCGCCGTACCGCAGGACCGTACGGCGGGGCACCGAAGCAGCCAGACCAGCCAGACCAGCACGCACAGGGAGACACACATGGCACCCGGCCTCCCCGCCGCCATGGACCGACCGCACTTCATCGGCATCGGCGGCGCCGGCATGTCGGGGATCGCCAAGATCCTCGCCCAGCGCGGGGCCGAGGTGGCCGGCAGCGACGCGAAGGACTCCGCCACCGCGCAGGCGCTGCGCGCACTGGGCGCGACGGTCCACATCGGGCACGCCGCGGAGCACCTCGCCTCCGACGCGAGCTGCGTGGTCGTCTCCTCCGCGATCCGCGCCGACAACCCCGAGCTGGCCCGCGCCGCCGAGCGGGGCATCCCGGTCGTCCACCGCTCCGACGCGCTCGCCGCCCTGATGGAGGGGGTGCGCCCGCTCGCGGTGGCCGGCACGCACGGCAAGACCACCACCACCTCCATGCTGGCGGTCTCCCTGGCCGCGCTGGGCCTGGACCCCTCGTACGCGATCGGCGGCGACCTGGACGCCCCCGGCTCCAACGCGCTGCACGGCACCGGCGAGATCTTCGTCGCCGAGGCCGACGAGTCCGACCGCAGCTTCCACAAGTACGCCCCCGAGGTCGCCATCGTCCTCAACGTGGAACTCGACCACCACGCGAACTACGCGTCGATGGAGGAGATCTACGAGTCCTTCGAGACGTTCGCGGGCCGGATCGTGCCCGGCGGCACGCTGGTGGTCTCCGCCGACCACGAGGGCGCCCGCGAGCTGACCCGGCGGCTCGCGGGGACGGTACGGACGGTGACGTACGGGGAGGCCGCCGACGCCGACGTACGCATCCTCTCCGTGGTCCCGCAGGGCCTGAAGAGCGAGGTCACCGTCGTCCTCGACGGTACGGAGCTGACCTTCACCGTCTCCGTCCCCGGCCGCCACTACGCGTCCAACGCGGTCGCCGCCCTGGCCGCCGGCGCGGCCCTCGGCATCCCGGCCGCCGAGCTGGCCCCCGCGCTCGCCGCCTACACCGGCGTCAAGCGGCGCCTCCAGCTCAAGGGCGAGGCGGCGGGCGTCCAGGTGATCGACTCCTACGCCCACCACCCCACCGAGATGACGGCCGACCTGGAGGCGATGCGGGCCGCGGCCGGTGACGCGCGCATCCTCGTCGTCTTCCAGCCGCACCTGTTCTCCCGCACCCAGGAGCTGGGCAAGGAGATGGGCCAGGCGCTGGCGCTCGCGGACGCCTCGGTCGTCCTCGACATCTACCCGGCCCGCGAGGACCCGATCCCCGGCGTCACCAGCGAGCTGATCATCGAGGCCGCGCGCGCGGCCGGCGCGGACGTCACGCCGCTGCACGAGGCGGCCGGGGTGCCGGAGGCGATCGCGGGAATGGCGACCCCCGGTGATCTCGTTCTCACCATGGGAGCGGGAGACGTCACGGACCTCGGCCCGCTCATTCTGGACCGTCTCGGAAAGTAAGGAGCTGAGGACTCATGGCGTACAGCGTCGAGAAGTCGGACGAGCAGTGGCGCGAGGAGCTGTCCCCGGCCGAGTACGCCGTCCTGCGGCAGGCCGGCACGGAGCCCGCGTTCACCGGTGAGTACACCGACACCAAGACCCAGGGCGTGTACTCCTGCCGCGCCTGCGGCGCGGAGCTGTTCACCTCGACCACCAAGTTCGAGTCCCACTGCGGCTGGCCGTCCTTCTACGACCCGAAGGACAACGACGCGGTGGAGCTGCTGAGCGACACGTCCCACGGCATGGTCCGCACGGAGGTCCGCTGCGCCCGCTGCGGCTCCCACCTCGGCCATGTCTTCGAGGGCGAGGGCTACGCGACCCCGACGGACCAGCGGTACTGCATCAACTCGGTGTCGCTGCGGCTGGAGCCGGCGGAGAAGTAGGCAGGCCGGGGCGGGCCGTGTTCACACGGTCCGCCGCCCGGCGCCGAGCGGCAACCGCACCGTGAACACCGCACCGCCGGTGCCGCCGCCCAGCTCCACCGACCCCCCGTGCGCCTCGACCAGCGACCGCGCCACCGCCAGGCCCAGTCCGCTGCCGCCCCGGTCGCGGCTGCGGGCCTTGTCGACGCGGTAGAAGCGGTCGAAGACGCGGGAGCGGTCGGTGGGCGGGATGCCGGGGCCCGCGTCGGCGACCTCCACCCGGGCCGACTCCGCGTCCAGGGACACGCGCACGGAGACCGCCGTCCCCGGTGGCGTGTGGACGGCGGCGTTGGTCAGGAGGTTGTCCAGGACCTGGCGGACGCGTTGCGGGTCCAGCCGGAGGCGGACCGGTTCCTCGGGGGCCGTCACCGTCAGCGGGCGGCCCGGGTGTGAGGCGCGGAACGCGTCGGCCGCCTGGCGGGCCAGCTCCGTGAGGTCCGTCTCCGTCATCCGCAGCGGCGCCTCGACCTCCGCCGCGTCCAGGCGGGCCAGGAGCAGCAGGTCGTCCAGGAGGAAACCCATCCGGGCCGCCTCGGCGCGCAGCCGGGCCAGGTGCCGCTCGCGTTCGCCGGGCTCGTTGGCCGCCGCGTACTGGAAGAGGTCGGCGTAGCCGCGGACGGACATGAGGGGTGTGCGGAGTTCGTGGGATGCGTCGGCGACGAAGCGGCGCAGGCGCCGTTCCGCCTCCGCGCGGACCGCGAGGGAGTCGTCGATGTGCTCCAGCATCGCGTTGAAGGCGGTGCGCAGTTCGGTGACCTCCCGGCCGCCGTCCCGGCCGGCGTCGCGCAGCGGCAGCCGGGCCGCCGACTCGCTGAGGTCGTGCGAGGAGATGCCCTGTGCCGTGTCCGCCATGTCGCTCAGCGGCTTCAGGCCGCGGCGGAGCATGCGGCGGCCGAAGAACACCAGGGCGAGCAGGGCCAGACCGAACGCGACCACCTGGACCGTGATCAGGCGGTCCATCGTGTTCTCGATGTCCCCGAGCGGCGCCGCGCTGACCAGCACCACCCCCGGCTGCACCTCGCAGGCCCGCACCAGATACGGGCCGTCCCGGTCGAGCCGTACCGTGCGCGTGACGTCCTCGCCCGTACTCGCCATCTCCTCGGCCAGCGCGGTCAGCGCGCCGGGGTCGGCGGGCACGTCGGCGGGCCTGCGCAGGTCGGCGGCGGTGCCGGAGACGTCGTAGACGGCCGTGTACCAGCCGTAGTACGGCTGCCGCTGCACCGTGCCGTGCGCCGCCGCGTCCTTGGTCTGCACCACCTGCACCAGCTTCATCTGGTCGACGAGCTGGTGCTCCAGGTAGTCCCGCATGTACGTGGTGAGCGCCGTGCCGACCACAGCGAACGCCAGCAGGGAGAGCGCTCCGAGGCCGAGGGCGAGACGGGTGCCCAGCCGTGATCCGCGGTAGGCCCGCCACAGCCTTCGGAGCAGCCCGGTCACGGGGCCGCCCGGCGCAGCGCGTAGCCGAAGCCGCGCACCGTGTGGATCAGCGAACCGCCGTCGCCGCCCGCCTCGTCGAGTTTGCGGCGCAGCCGGCTGACGACCAGCTCCACCACGTTGGACCGGCCGCCGAAGCCGTACTCCCACACGTGGTCCAGGATCTGCGCCTTGGTGAGCACGGTCGGTGACTTGCGCATCAGGTAGCGCAGGACCTCGTACTCGGTGGGGGTGAGGCCGATCAGCGTGGAGCCGCGGCGTACCTCGCGGGTGTCCTCGTCCATCGTCAGGTCCGCCACGCTCAGCACGGAGCGCTGGAAACCGGGGCCCGCGCTGCGCCGCAGCACGGTCCGCAGCCGCGCCATCAGCTCCTCCACCGCGAACGGCTTGACCAGGTAGTCGTCGCCGCCCCGGGTCAGCCCCGCCACCCGGTCGGCGACCTGGTCACGGGCGGTGAGGAACACCACCGGCACCATCGTCCCCGAGCGGCGCAGCCGCTCCAGGACGCCGAACCCGTCGATGTCGGGGAGCATCAGGTCGAGCACCACGATGTCCGGGTGGAACGCGGCGGCGGTGCGCAGCGCCTCCTCGCCGGAGTTCGCGGTGGCCGCCTCCCAGCCCTCGTACCGGGCGACCGTGGCGACCAGGTCGGCGATGGGCGGGTCGTCGTCCACGACGAGGAGTCGTACTTTTTCCACCCGCCCATAGTGCGTCACCCGGCCCGCGACGCCGAGCCCCGGATCACCGCCGTACCGGGATCGATAACCAGTCGAAAGGCGGCCGACAGGAAAACGACAGGGCGCGCGGGTGAAGCTCGACAGCGTGACCACTGCCCCCCGCGTTCCACGAGTTCCACGAGTTCCGCGAGCCGTCCAGGCGCCCACCGCCTCCGCGCTCCGCCCGAAGGCGGTGGCCCGTACCGGCCTCTACGCGTTCTGCGCCGCCAACGCCCTCGTCGTCGCCGTCCTCTTCGTCCAGGGCGGGTTCGCCTCCAACGCGCTGATCGTGCTGGGCCGCCTGGCCGGGCTGTACGGCGCCCTGTTCATGGCGTTCCAGCTGCTGCTCGTCGCCCGGCTGCCCTGGCTCGACCGCCGCATCGGCATGGACCGGCTGACCTCCTGGCACCGCTGGACCGGCTTCGGCGTGCTGTGGACGCTCCTCGCGCACGTCGTCCTGATCAGCTTCGGCTACGCCCAGGGGTCCTCCCTGGACCCGCTGAACCAGCTGATCGACCTCGCCGAGACCGTCGAGGGCGTGCTGCGGGCCCTGGTCGCCTTCGTGCTGCTGATCGTGATCGGCGGGGTCTCCGCGCGCGCCGCGCGACGCCGCCTCGCCTACGAGACCTGGCACTTCATCCACCTCTACACCTACGTCGCCGTCGTGCTGGCCTTCACCCACCAGGTCGCCGCCGGGACCTCCTTCACCTCCTCGTCCTGGGGAACGGCGTACTGGTACACGCTGTGGGGCGCCGCGCTCGCCGCCGTGTTCACGGGGCGGCTGGCGCTCCCCCTGTGGCGGAACCTGCGCCATCGGCTGCGTGTCTCGGCCGTGGTGCCCGAGAACGAGCACGTCGTCTCCGTGTACGTCACCGGACGCGACCTCGACCGGCTGCCCGCGCGCGCCGGACAGTTCTTCCTGTGGCGGTTCCTGACCCGGGACCGCTGGTGGCAGGCGAACCCCTTCTCGCTCTCCGCCGCGCCCGACGGCCGCACCCTGCGCCTCACCGTCAAGACCGCCGGCGACGGCACCGCCGCGATACGGCACCTCAAACCCGGCACCCGCGTCTTCGCCGAGGGTCCCTACGGCGCGTTCACCGCCATGCACCGCACCCGGCCCGACGCCCTGCTGATCGCGGGCGGCGTCGGCGTCACCCCGATCCGCGCGCTCCTGGAGGAGCTGCCGGGGCACGCCGTCGTCGTCTACCGGGTCACCGCCGAGCGGGACGCCGTCCTCCACGACGAACTGCGCGACCTCGCCGCCGCCAGGGGCGCCGAACTGCACCTCGTGACCGGACCGCCCGTACCCGACCGGCTCGCCCCGGCCGAACTGGCCCGGCTCGTCCCCGACCTCGCCGACCGCGACGTGTTCCTGTGCGGGCCGCCGCCCATGATGAACGCCGTGCTGGGCACTCTGCGCGAGCTGGACGTGCCCGCCTCCCAGATCCACTTCGAGCGCTTCAGCCTGGCCGGCTGAGGCAGCGGACGAGACGAGAACACGCCGTGAAACGAGCCATACCCGTCCTGGTCCTGAGCGTCGCGGGGCTGATCCCCGTCTGGCGCTACGCCCCCTCCGTCGGCGGCGGTTCGACGGTCGCGGAGGTCGCCCCGGCGCCGGCGCCGACCGCCTCCGCCTCTGCCTCTGCCTCCGCCTCGCAGGGTTCCGGTGGAAGCGCCGAACGCGTCGTCGACGGCGCCACCGTCAGCACCGAGAAGGGTCCCGTACAGGTCCGGGTCACCCTCGACGGCGACCGCATCACCGCCGTCACCCTGCTCCAGCAGCCCAACCACCCGCAGACCACGGCCGCCGTCCCGCAACTCGTCGAGGAGACCCTCGAAGCGCAGAGCGCCGACATCGACACCGTCTCCGGCGCCACCATCACCAGCGACGGCTACCGCACCTCCCTCCAGGCGGCCCTCGACGCAGGAGGCGTCTGAGATGCGGCGCGTCGAGCACGTCATGGGGTTCCCCGTCTCCCTCCGGGTGGACGACCTCCCGGGCGAGGAAGTCTTCGAACGCGCCGCCGACGCCGTCTTCGGCTGGCTGCGCGAGGTCGACGCCCGCTTCAGCCCTTTCCGGGCCGACAGCGAGGTCTCCCGGTACGGGCGGGGCGAGCCACTGGAACCCAGCGCCGACCTGCGCGAGGTGCTCGGGCTGTGCGAGGAGTACCGGGCCGCGAGCGGCGGCGCGTTCGACGCCCGGCCGCCGGGGCGGGACTTCGACCCCTGCGCGGTGGTGAAGGGCTGGTCGGTGCAGCGGGCGGCCGAGCTGCTGCGCGCGGCCGGAGCACGCCGCTTCTGCCTCAACGCCGGCGGTGACGTGGTCGCCGCCGGCGGGCCCTGGCGGGTCGGCGTACGCCACCCCGACCGCGCCGACCGGATCTGTACGGTCCTCGACGTCGCCGACGCGGCCGTCGCGACCTCCGCCCGCTACGAACGCGGCGACCACATCGTGGACGGCCGCACCGGGGAACCGGCGAAGGAACTGCTCAGCCTGACCGTGCTGGCGCCGACCCTCACCGAGGCCGACGCGGTCGCCACGGCGGCGTTCGCGCTCGGCCGCGAGGGAGTGCCGTGGGCCGCGGCCCGGCCGGGCTGCGAGGTCTTCGCGGTGGACGCCGGACGCCGGGTGCTGCGGACCCCGGGATGGCCGGCCGCGAGGGCGGAGAAGTCGGCGGCGTAGCGAGCGCGACCTGGGGAAGGAGTCCCGGGCGGCGCGTCTAGACTCTCCCGGCATCGACCGGACGAGGCTGAGCAGCACCTCCCTCTCCTCCACCCAGCGAAAACCCACCGAAGGGTATGCGGCGCTTTGATACGGATAGATTCAGTCACCAAGCGGTACCCGGACGGGACGGTGGCGGTCGACCGGCTGTCGCTGGAGATACCCGACCGGTCGATCACGGTCCTCGTCGGCCCCTCGGGCTGCGGCAAGACGACGACCCTGCGGATGATCAACAGGATGGTCGAGCCCAGCGAGGGCACGATCCTCCTCGACGGCGAGGACGTCACCCGGCAGCCGGTCACCACCCTGCGCCGCTCCATGGGCTACGTCATCCAGAACGCCGGCCTCTTCCAGCACCGCACGATCGTCGACAACATCGCCACCGTGCCCCGCATGCTCGGCTGGAGTAAGCAGAAGGCCCGCGAGCGCGCGGCGGAGCTGATGGAGCGGGTCGGCCTCGACCCCGCCCTCGCCAAGCGCTACCCGTACCAGCTCTCCGGCGGCCAGCAGCAGCGCGTCGGCGTCGCCCGCGCGCTCGCCGCGGACCCGCCGGTGCTGCTCATGGACGAGCCGTTCTCCGCCGTCGACCCCGTGGTCCGCAAGGGCCTCCAGGACGAACTCCTGCGCATCCAGGACGAACTGGGCAAGACCATCGTCTTCGTCACCCACGACATCGACGAGGCCATCAAGCTCGGCACGATGGTCGCGGTGATGCGCGAGGGCGGCCACCTCGCCCAGTACGCGCCGCCCGCCGAACTGCTCTCCGACCCCGCCGACCCCTTCGTGGAGGACTTCCTCGGCGCCGACCGGGGCGTGCGCCGGCTCTCCTTCTTCGACTCCACCGCGCTGGAGCCGACCACCGACCCGGTCGTCCCCGTGGACGCCACCGCCCGGCGGATCGCCGCCGCGGCCAAGGCCGCGCCGCACGTGCTGGTCACCGACGCCGACGGCCGCCCGCTCGGCTGGAGCGAGCCGCGCGACGTCACCCCCGGCGACATCGACCCCGCCCGGCTGCTGCCCTACGGACGGCCGTTCGTGCCCGGCACCGACTCGCTGCGCGCCGCGCTGGACTGCGCCGTGCTCTCGCCCGTCGGGTGGGCGGTCGCCGTGGACACCGAAGGCAAGGTCACCGGTGTCGTCTCGCAGACGGCCATCGCCGAGGCGATCCGCCACGCCCACGCGCGCGTGCGGAGCCTCCCCGACGCCGAGGTCGCCGGATGAACGGCTTCTTCGACATCCCCAGCGACCTGCAGAACACCTACCTCGGCCTGATCGGACTGCACCTGCGCGAGGCGCTGCTGCCGGTCCTCGCGGGCCTGCTGCTCGCCCTGCCGCTGGCCCAGCTCTGCGTCCGCTTCCGCTGGCTGTACCCGCCGGTCCTCGGCGTCACGACCGTGCTCTACGCCATCCCGTCGCTGGCCTTCTTCGTCGTCCTCATCGACTACACCGGCCAGACCGAGCTGACCGTGATGATCCCGCTGGCCGTGTACAGCCTCGTGGTGCTCGTCCCGGCCATCGTCGACGGCGTCCGCTCGGTGCCCGAGGAGACCCTCGCCGCGGCGACCGCCATGGGCTTCGGACCCGTACGGCGCTACGCTCAGGTACAGCTGCCGATCGCCGTACCCGCGATCATGGCGGGCCTCAGGGTGGCCACCGTCTCCAGCATCTCGCTGGTCAGCGTCGGCGCGCTCATCGGCAACCAGGGCGCCCTCGGCAACCTGCTCGCCGCCGCGCAGAAGTACGACCGCCCCGAACTGGCCGCCAACTCCGTCATCACCACGGCCCTCCTCGCCATCGCCTGCGACGCCGCGCTCGTCGGCCTCCGCGTGCTGCTGACCCCCTGGATGCCGCGCGGCTCCCGGCCCCGCCCGAAGACCGGGCGCACGGCGGTGACCGGATGAACGTCCTCGACTTCGCCAACGCCTTCTTCAGCGACAGCGCCCACTGGCACGGCTACGACGGCATCCCGCAACGCCTGTGGGAACACGTCCAGTACTGCCTGCTGGCCCTCGCCGTCGCCGCCGCGATCGGCCTGCCCGTCGGGCTCGTCACCGGGCACACCGGGCGCGGCGGCAACGCCCTGGCCTTCGTCGCGACGGCCGCCCGCGCGCTGCCCAGCTTCGGCCTGCTGGTGCTGATCGTCGTCACCTGGGGCTTCGGACTGGTGCCGGTCCTGATCCCGCTGGTCGTCCTCGCCGTCCCGCCGATCCTCGTCACCACCTACGAGGCGGTGCGCTCCGTCGACCCCGCCCCGGTGGACGCCGCGCGGGGCATGGGCATGCGCGAGAGCGGCATCCTGCTCCGGGTGGAACTGCCCGTCGCCCTGCCGCTGATCCTCAGCGGCATGCGCTCGGCGGCCATCCAGATCGTGTCGACGGCCACCATCGCCGCCTACGTCAGCCTCGGCGGCCTCGGCCGGTACATCGTCGACGGCCTGTACCAGCGGGACTACGAGAAGGTCGTCGGCGGCGCCACGCTGGTGGCCGTACTGGCCCTGGTGACGCTGGGCCTGTTCTGGGCGGCGGGCCGGACCGCGGTGTCGCCGGGAGTGCGGAGAAAACCGTGACCAGGCCGTTCTTGACTCACCGAACAGCGACGAGATGGGATCGGTGGATGACTTTCACCGCTAAGAGCAGCAGGTCCAGGACGAGGCACACCGGCGCGGCGGCCGTCGCGCTCACTGCCGCAGCGGCGCTGCTCGCGGGCTGTTCCTCCGACAGCGACGGCGGCGACAACCCGCTCGAGGGCGAGAAGGCGGAGGCCGGCACGGTCGTCGTCGGCTCGAACAACTTCGCCGAGTCCACGCTGCTCGCCGACATCTACGGCGAGGCCCTCAAGGCCAAGGGCCTCAAGGTCACCTACAAGCACAACATAGGCAGCCGCGAGACGACGTACGGGCTGATGAAGAACGGTTCCGTCACCGTCCTGCCCGAGTACAACGGCTCGCTCCTGGCCTACCTCGACGCCGACGCCGAACAGACGTCGGCCGAAGAGGTCGACACGGCGGCCAAGGCCGCGCTCGACAAGAGCCTGACGCTCCTCGAATCCTCGCCTGCCGAGGACAAGGACTCGGTGAGCGTCAACGCGGCGACGGCGAAGAAGTACAAGCTCACCGCCGACTCGACGCTCGCCGACCTCAAGGACATCGCCCCGGAGCTGGTGATCGGCGGTTCGCCCGAGTTCCAGACCCGCGAGCAGGGCCTGAAGGGCCTGGAGTCGCAGTACGGGCTGAAGTTCAAGTCGTTCAAGGCGCTGGACGCGGGCGGCCCGCTGACCCAGGCGGCGCTGACCAAGAACACCGTGCAGGCCGCGGACATCTTCACCACCGACCCGGCCATCGTGAAGGAGAAGTTCGTCGTCCTGAAGGACCCGGACAACTTCTTCGGCTTCGCCAACGTCACCCCGCTCGTCAACAAGGAGGGCCTCTCCGAGGAGGGCGTCGCCGCGCTGAACGCGGTCTCCGCCGCCCTCGACACCGAGACCCTCCTGGACCTCGACGCGCAGGTGCAGCTCGACAAGAAGGACCCGCTCGACGTGGCCAAGAGCTGGCTGAAGTCGGCGAACCTGGGCTGACCGCCCGGCCCCTGCCCCCAGCGCCTCGCCTCAGCCCTTCGCCGCGGCGATCAACCGGTCGACCAGGGCGATCAGCACGTCCCGCGAGGAGGTCCGCTCGCGCGCGTCGCACAGGAGCACCTCGACGTGCTCCGGCAGCGCCAACGCGTCGCGGATCTCCTCCGGCGGGTACGGGTGCTCCCCGTGGAAGCCGTTGACCCCGACGACGAACGGGATGCCCCGGCGCTCGAAGAAGTCCACGGCCGCGAAGCTCGCCTCCGGCCTGCGGACGTCCAGCAGCACCACCGCCCCGAGGGCGCCGATCGCCAGGTCGTTCCACATGAACCAGAACCGCTGCTGACCCGGCGTACCGAACAGGTACAGCACCACGTCGTCGCTGACGGTGATCCGGCCGAAGTCCAGGGCCACCGTGGTGGACCGTTTCTCCTCGATGCCGGCCAGATCGTCCACGCCCAGTCCGGCCGCGGTCAGCGACTCCTCGGTGCGCAAGGGGGCGATCTCGCTGACCGACCCGACCATGGTGGTCTTGCCGACGCCGAAGCCGCCGGCGATGAGGATCTTCACCGCCTGAGGAGCGGCGGGCGCCGGGTCGGTGGCGGGCGCCGCGTCGGCGGCGGGCTCAGAGCCGGTCAAGGCCGTCCCTCACTTTCTGCAGCAGGTCCAGGTCCGAGGCGGCGCGGGTGACCGGGTGCGGCGCTCGCGCGGTGATCCGGCCCTCCTCCAGCAGGTCGCACAGGAGGATGACCACCACGCTCACCGGCAGGTCGAGCCGGGCCGCCAGCTCCGCCACGGCGACGGGCTCGGCGCACAGGCGCAGGATCCGGGTGTGCTCCGGCTGCCCGCGCGGTGTCCGCCCCGGCCGCGGGTCGACCGCCGTCACCGTGGTGATGAGGGTGAAGTCGGCGCGGCTCGGCCGGGTCCGCCCGCCGGTCAGGGTGAACGGCCGGACGAGCCGGCCCTCCGCGTCGCCCTCCGTCACGTCACTGGCCGGGGACGGCGGCGGTCCGCGGAGCCGCGCTGAGGTGCTCGCCGATCTTCTTCACCAGCATGTTCATCTGGTACGCCACCACGCCCACGTCGGCGCCCGGACCGGTCAGCACGACGAGGTGGGCGCCGGGACCCGCGGAGGTCAGGATCAGGAAGCCGTTCGCCATCTCGATCAGCGCCTGGCGGACCGGGCCGCCCCGGAAGTCCATGCTGACGCCCTTGCTGAGGCTCATCAGGCCCGAGGCGGTCGCCGCGAGCCGCTCCGCGTCGTCCCGCGGGAACCCGGTGGACTTGCTGACGACCAGGCCGTCCTCCGAGAGGACGACGGCCTGGTTCACGTCGGCGACCCGCTCCACGAGTCCGGTCAGCAGCTGGTCCAGCTGGGTGTGGGTGGCGGGCGTGGGGCGTGTCATGGGGTGTCCTTCGTGAGCGGTCGGCGGTCGGGTCCGAAGGCGCGGCCGTCCCGCTCCTCCGGCTCCTCGTCACGCGCCCTGAGCGTGCCGCGCTGGAACCCGGCGAGGGAGGACGCGGCACGTTCGGCGGTGAAGTCGGGGTAACCGTCCCCGTTGTCGGACGGCGCGGCGGACCCGCCCGGTTCCTGCCGCAGTTCGGCGGCGAGGTTCTGCTGCGGCACGCGCCGGGGGAGCCGGGACGCCGACCCGGGCGCGGTCCGCGCCGCGGGCACCGGTCCGGGCCGTACGGAGGGGGCGGTGGGCCCGGTTCCGGGCGGTACGGACGGGGTGGCGGGCCGGGTTCCGGGCCGTACGGGCTCGGGGGCCGGCCCCGAGGCGGCGGCGTCGTCGTCGGCGGCGTCTGCCCGCACGTGCTCGGGCGGGTCTTCCGGCAGACCGCCGGGCAGCGCCTGGGGCGGACCACCGGGCAGCTCCCGGGGCAGACCGCCGGCCGGCTCGCCGGGCAGGCCGCCGGCGGGCTCCCGTACGACGATCTCGTGCGGCACCAGCACGATCGCTGTCGTGCCGCCGTACGGCGACGAGCGCAGCGTCACCGCGATCGCGTGCCGGTGCGCCAGCCGGGCGATGACGAACATGCCGAGCCGCAGGTCGCCGGCGAGGCCCACCACGTCGAACTTCGGGTCCGAGGCCAGCGAGGCGTTGAGCGAGGCGTACTCCTCCTCCGGCAGGCCGAGACCGCGGTCCTCGATCTCGATGGCCAGCCCTTTGGCGACCATCGCCGCCCGCACCCCGACCGGCGCGGGAGCGGGGGAGTACGCGGTGGCGTTGTCGATCAGCTCGGCCAGCAGGTGGATGACGTCGGCCACCGCGGGCGGCGCGACGTACACCTCCTCGTCGGTGTGCACCTCCACCCGCTGGTACTCGGCGACCTCGCCGATCGCGCTGCGCAGGATGTCGACCAGCGCGACCGGCTCCCGCCAGCTGCGCCGGGGCTGCTCGCCGCTGATGATGACGAGGTTCTCCTCGTAGCGGCGCAACTGGGCGGCGACGGAGTCCAGTTCGTACAGGCCCTTGAGCACCTCGGGGTCGGTGTGCCGGCGCTCCAGCGCGTCCAACTTGCCGAGCTGCATGTTGACCAGGTTCTGGCTCTGCCGGGCGATGCCGAGGATGACCTTCTGGAAGCCGCGCCGGGTGTCGGCGAGTTCGACGGCGGTGTGCACGGCCGTGCGCTGCGCCGTGTTGAACGCCTGTGCCACCTGGCCGAGTTCGTCGCGGCCGTAGTCGAGCGGCGGGGTCGCCGACTCCACGTCGACCGTCTCGCCCCGCTCCAGCCGCTCCACCACGTCGGGCAGCCGCTCCTCGGCGAGGCTCAGGGTGGCCCTGCGCAGCCCGTGCAGCCGCCGGAAGAGCGAGCGGGTGATCCGCCAGGACATCACCACGCACAGCAGCAGCGCGAGCAGCCCGCCCGCGCTGAGCGAGGCGGCGGTGAGCAGCAGCGCTCGCGACTCGTCGGCGCTGCGGTCGAGCAGTCCGGCGGTCTGCTGCCGGATCAGCGTGGCGTACCGCTCGGAGACCTCGTCCAGGGCGGCGGTCCAGCGCTGCCGCGCGTCCGGCAGGGCGATCGCCCCGTCGCCGCCCGTGGACCGCGCCGCGAGGACCTGGTCCTCGACCGCTTCGAGGGTCTTCCACGCGTCGCTCGCCAGCACCTGTTCGACCTGCGTCTTCGCGCTGCCGCGCAGCGACGGCACTATCTGGTCGCGGACCAGCCAGCGGCGGGTGTGCACCGCCTGCGCGAACTCCGACCAGTCCGTCTCGCCGAGCCGCCCGGCGGGCCAGGCCAGGGTGAGCCGGGCGTCCTCCTGGGAGACGAGTTCCGCGGCGTGCTCCAGGGCGACGAGCGGGCCGGCCTGCGAGGTGAGGTCGCCGTCGTCGACCTGGGACAGCTCCTGGAAGGCGTGGATCTGCTCGTCGACGATCGCGGTGTACTGGTCCAGGGCCTGGACGGCGGTGATGTCGCCGGGGTCGTCCACCTGGTCGCGGTAGTACTCCAGGCTGCCCACCGAACCGAGCACCGCGTACAGCCGCTCCCGGACGCGGTCGGGGGCCTGCCGGATCGCCTCGGTCTCCCCGGCCAGCTCGGCCACGGCCCGGTCGGTCTCCTTGCGCCGCGCCGCCAGTTCGGCCCGGGAGCCGCCGTCGGAGGCCAGCCAGGCCGCCGAGGCGCCGCGCTCGCGCTGCAGAGCGAGCGTGGCGTCGGTGCCCATCGCGCCGGTGGCCCGGCTCAGCTGGGTCTGCGACCGCAGCCGCAGTCCCTCGGAGAACATCTGCGTCGTCGTCACGCCCCACATCGCGGCCAGGGTGACGCTCGGCACGAGCGCCAGCAGGATCAGGGAGAGACGTATGGAGCCGAGGCGGCGCCGGGCGCCTGTCCGTGCAGACATCGTCGTCCTAGGCGGTCGGGGGCGTCGTGGAGGGCTTGGGCGGGGGCGCCGTGCGGGGCTTCGACGGGAGCATCGTGCGGGGCTTCGGCGGGGGCGCCGTGCGGGGCTTCATCGGGTGCCGTTGGCGGCGAAGCGGGCGACCGCGTCCGCGTTGGCCTTGGTGACCAGCGCGGGCCCGGTCAGCACGGGTTCCGTGCCGCCGCCGCTGACGTTGCCGTTGGTCCGGTACAGCCAGAGCGCGTCCACCGCGAGGTAGCCCTGGAGATAGGGCTGCTGGTCCACGGCGAACTGCACGTCCCCGCGCTCGACGGCGGCGACCAGTCTCTCGTCCAGGTCGAACGTGGCGACCTGGGCCCGGCTGCCGGCCGCGCGGACCGACTCGACGGCCGTCAGCGCGTACCGGGCGCCGTTCATGACGACCTCGTCGATGCTGGTGTCCTGCCGCAGCCGGGCGGTGAGGGCGGCGCCGACCGCGTCCATGTCGGTGCCCTCGACGTAGAGCATCTCGGTGAGGCCGCCGAAGGTCTTCTTCACACCGGCGCACCGGGCCTCCAGCGCGACGTTGCCCCGCTCGTGGATGACGCACAGGGCATGCTCGGCGCGGAGGGCGTCGAGCCTGTCGCCGACCGTGCGGCCGGCGACGCTCTCGTCCTGCCCGAAGTAGCCGAGCAGCCCCTGCGAACGCCAGGCGTCCATACCCGAGTTGAGGCCCACCACGGGGATGCCGGCCGCCCGCGCGTCGGCGACCGGCTTCTTCATCGCGGCGGGCTTGGCCAGCGTGACGGCGATGCCGTCGACGCGGTCGCCGATCGCGTCCCGGACGAGTTCGGCCTGCCCGGCGGTGTCGGAGTCGCTCGCGTACGTCAGGTCGATGCCGTCCTTGGCGGCGGCGGCCTCCGCCCCCTTGCGCACCAGGTCCCAGAAGGCGTCGCCCTGGCCGCCGTGCGTGACCAGGGCCACCTTCAGCCCGTGGGTGCCGCCGCCGCGGGCGGTGTCCGCGGCCCTCTTCTCGCCGTCGCCGGTCGCCGAACAGCCCGCCAGCAGCAGGCAGACCGCCGCCGTCAGGGCCGTGACGCGCAGCCGCGCGGACGGGGCGGGCGGCGGAGGAGCAGTGTTCATGGGGGCGGGGCACCTCGCTGAGCGGCCGAGCAGAGGAACGGGGCGAGGTGCCGGACCTTACGCGTGCGGTGCGCCGACCGGGTGAATCTCGCTGGCCCGGAGCCAATCGTGTGTGACCACCGGTAGTCAAGTGACCAACGATCGGGAAGGCGTGTGGCTACCGCATCGTGATATTGGGCGGTACTCAGTTGCCCGGTACGGCGGGCCCCACGGCCGCCTTTCTCCTCCTCCACCGCCGCGGCGGCTGGTCCGGCAGCCAGCCGAAGGCGAGGCAACTGCCCACGCACCCCAGCAGCAGCCCGACGATGAAGCCGCCGAGGTTCGAGGTGAGCCATGTGCCCAGCGAGACCAGCACCCCGACGATCGAGTAGAAGAGCCGCTGGGCCGGGTTGACCAGGAGCAGCAGCCCGCACAGCAGCATCACGACCGGCAGCACGTACCCCGCCACGCCCTGCGGTCCGACGTGCAGGACGACCTTCAGCGACGCCTTCATGGTGAACAGGACCTCCGCCCCGCCGAGGACGAGCAGCAGCCCGCCCCAGAAGGGGCGGCCGGTCCGCCACCGCCGGAAGGCGGCCCGGCCGCCCGTCACGGGCAGCCCGTCTCGCTGAACCGCAGCTTCAGACCGGGCAGCCTGAAGACGGCCGCGGTGGTGGCGTAGTTCGTCTGCCGCAGGTTCTTGATGTTCACGGTGTCGGCCTGCTGGCTGAAGACGCCGATCGGACCGCGGCCCTTGGGCCCGGCCTTGTCCAGCGTGCTGGCGTCGTTGCCGATCTCGATGTTGCCGAACGAGGCGTCACCGGACAGATCGGTGGAGTCGGTGGTCAGGTCCTCCGCGGTCACCTTGGTGTTCCCGGTGCCCGCCGTGATGAGCAGGTTGGTGCCGCCGAGGTCCACGGCCTGACACAGCTTGGTGAGCTTCGCGTCCTTGATCACGGAGGTGACGACCAGGACCTGTCCGCCGGTGTCCCCGGCGTTCGGGCTGCCCTCGGCCATGTTGTCCAGGCCGCCGAACTGCGCGAAGCCGGTGCCCTCCAGCTCGGTGGCGGTGACGGTGAACGGCATGCCGGAGATGGCGAACTGCACACCCAGCGCGCCCTGCGCGGTGAGGACGGCCAGCGCGGCGGTGACCGCGGCGGCCGGCACCGCCATCACGGCGGACCGGCGCAGCCGCACCCGGCCGCGTCCGGTGACCTCCGCGGGGTCGGGCGCCGAGGCGGCGGGCGGGGTGACTTCCGAGGACGGTGCCATGTCTGCTCCAGAGGCGTGGTCGGTGCGGTTCGGCTGAGCGACGGCGCGTTGTCCTGGCGCGGACAGCGGCTGGTGCGCGTACCGGCCGGCAACCCCCGGTGGCTGCGCGGATTCGTGGTTACGCACCAGTAGCCGAATCGGAAGTTACCGGTGGTTACAGACGGCGGTCAAGCACGGTGTGGGTAAAGAGTGAGGGTTGTGTGCCCGGCGGGGGCGCCGGAGGGGCCGGAGTCCCGCAGGGTTCCGGCCAAACGCCCGTTCCGTACGTCAACTCCTGTGCGGAGTATTGACGTTGACTACTCGTCAGTTCTACAACTTCCCGTGTTTCCCGGATCCGTGGCGCCGGATCCGTTTCCGCGGCACCCGTCCGCGTTCCCGGACAGCCCGGCTCAGCACGGAGCACCGCCCCACGCCCCGTGCGGCCGCCGCTGCTCTCGCATCAGCGGCCCGCCCCGCCCCCGTGGCGCCGGCGCGGCCGCCCGCCCCTCGGTCCGTCACGTACGGAGAAGGCGTCACGGACCGATGCCGGCGGCGGGGCGCCATGCGCGCGCCCCGCCGCCCCGCTCCTCGCGGCCCCGGCACGCGCCGCTCGCGGACGGCCCGAGCACGACGTACCAGTCTGTCATGTCTAGGTCAAGGTACGGCTCGCTTACCCTCGAACCGGAGAAGAGGAACCCGCATGCGTACGCGCACCCTCCTGGCCCTCACCGCGGCCGTCGCCGCGCTGGCCCTGCCCGCGACGGGCACCGCGGTCGCCGCCGACAACACCGTGCTGACCACCGGCTCGGCCGGCGGCACGGCCGTCGCCGTCGGCACGACCCTCATCGCGCCGCTCCAGTCCGGCACGAACGCCACCTTCTACTCCAGCGCCACCGGCACGAGCGGCGTCTCGTGCAGCGGCTCGCAGTTCACCGCCACCGTCACCGGCAACCCGACCGCCCCCGGCACGGCCACCGAGTCCGTCACCGCCCACACCTTCACCGCCGCCACCTGCAGCAGCAACGTCATCGGCGTCCTCGGAGTCAACTCGATCACCCTCGGCAACCTGCCCTACTCCGCCACCGTCTCCTCCGCCGGGGCCGTCACCGTCACCCCGCCGAGCGGCTCCACCGTCCAGGCCACCGTCAACCTGCGCACCCTGCTGGGCAGCGTCAACTGCGTCTACCAGGCGCCGTCCCTGTCCGGCACGGCCAGCAACACCACCAACGGCATCAGCTTCGACGACCAGCAGTTCACCAAGGTCTCCGGCTCGTCGCTCTGTTTCGCCAACGGCTTCTTCACCGCCACCTACGCGCCGGTGAAGACGTCCGGCGGTGCCACGGTCTTCGTCAACTGACCCGTCCCCGCCCGACGCGCCACGCGCGCGTGCGGGCCGGCCGGCGCGGTGTGCGCCGGCCGGCCCGCGACCTCGTCAAACACGCCTGCCGCGCGGTGAGTTATTGTCTGTCGCGGGTCAGAACACACGGCATGGCCCGTTCGTATTCCGGCCCAGGAGTGTTCACCCCATGGCGAGGCAGTTACGCGCCGAACAGACCCGCGCGACGATCATCGCGGCCGCCGCGGACCTGTTCGACCGCCAGGGCTACGAGGCGACCAGCCTGAGCGACATCGTGCAGCACGCGCGCGTGACCAAAGGCGCGCTCTACTTCCACTTCGCGGCCAAGGACGACCTCGCCCAGGCCATCATGGAACTCCAGTCACGCACCTCCCGCCGGATGGCCCGCGAGATGGACGGCCGGGGCTACTCCTCCCTGGAGGCCCTGATGCGGCTCACCTTCGGCGTCACCCGCCTCTCCGTCGAGGGCCCGGTGCTCCGGGCCGGTCTGCGGCTCGCCACCGCGGGCGTGCCGGTCCGCCCGCCCCTGCGACACCCCTTCACCGAGTGGCGCGAGCTGACCCTGGCCCGGCTGGCCGCCGCGGTCGAGGAGTCCGATCTCCACCCGGACATCGATGTCGACGCCGTCGCCCACACCTTCGTCTGCTCCTTCGTCGGCACCCGCGTCGTGGGCCGCACCCTGGAACCCGTCGCACGCCAGCCCCGCCGGGTCGCCGAGCTGTGGCGCCTGCTCATCCGCGGCCTGGTGCCGGTGACCCGCCGGGCCCGCTACGCTCGCCTCGCCGCGAGCCTGGAGCGGGAACCCTGGCCCGTGTGACCCGCCCGCCGGCGTCCGGCACCCGGGTGAGGCGAGCGCTACGGTGAGGCGCATGTCCGACATCTGCCTGCCGCCCGTCCTGCTCGGCGACGAACCCGGAACCTTCCCGTACGCCGTGCTCGCCGAGCGGCACCCGGCGATCATCCGCCAGGTGGGGGAGAACACCCCCTACGACCCCGACCGCCGCCGCGCCCTTGACGCGCTGCTGGAGAACTGCCTGCACGGCACGGTCGAACCCCTGGCCGCCGACGCCGCCGATCACGACCGGTGGGCGGCCTGGGGAACCGACACGTACGCGGGCCGCTCCTGGTTCGACGTGCCGTGGCTGTGGTCGGAGAGCTACTTCTACCGCCGGCTGCTGGACGCGACGGGGTACTTCGCCGACGGCCCCTGGCACGGCGTCGACCCGTTCCGGCCGTCCAAGCTCGCCGAACTCGCCGCCGCGGAGACCGACGAGGAACTCGCCGCCCTCGACGAACTCGACGCGCGGCCGCCCGCGCGCCGCGCGGAGGCACTGCTGCACGGCTCCCTCTGGGGCAACCGCGCAGACCTCGGCTTCCGCCTCTCCGCGCCCCGCGCGAAGACGCCCGCCGACGTCCCGCCGCTGGTCGCCGACGACAGCGAGCGTCTCTGGTCCCTGCTGCCGCCCTCCGCCGACGCCACCGGCACCGTCTGCCTGGTGGCCGACAACGCCGGCCGGGAACTCGTCCCCGACCTGCTGCTCCTCGACCACCTCCTCACCCACGGACACGCCGCGCGCGCCGTCCTGCACGTCAAGCCGCACCCCTACTACGTCTCCGACGCCACCCCCGCCGACGTCCTCGACGCGGTACGGCGGCTGACGGCGGCCCCCGGCGCCGCCGCGGGGTACGGCCGCCGGCTCTGGGACGCGCTGGCCGACGGACGGCTCACCGTGCGCGCCCACCCCTTCTCCTGCGCCCCGCTGCCGTACGTCGACATGCCCGACGACCTCCGCGCGGAGTTCGCCGCCGCCACGGTCACGCTGGTCAAGGGCGACCTCAACTACCGTCGGCTGGTGGGCGACCGGTGCTGGCCGCCGGCCACGCCCTTCGCCGACGTCACCGCGTACTTCCCCGGCCCGGTGGCCGCGCTGCGCACCCTGAAGTCCGACGTGATCACCGGACTGGACCCCGCCACCGAGGCCGCCCTGGTCGCCGCCGAGGAGCAGCGCTGGCGCACCAGCGGGACGCACGCGCTGATCCAGGTCCGGGACCGGCGGCACTGAACGTGAGTTCCCTTTCGGGGCGGGATTCACGCGATGGTGTGATCATGTCCCGCGCCGAGGATGCCCCGAAAAGGCCATGGGTAGGGCCGGGCCATGACGCAGCAGCCCTTCGAACTCCCGCACTTCTACCTGCCGCATCCGGCACGGCTCAACCGCCATGTCGACGAGGCGCGCGCCCACTCGACACGGTGGGCACGCGACATGGGCATGCTGGAAGGCTCCGGAGTCTGGGAGCAGGCCGACCTGGACGCGCACGACTACGGCCTGCTCTGCGCCTACACGCACCCCGACTGTGACGGCCCGGCCCTGTCCCTGATCACCGACTGGTACGTGTGGGTGTTCTTCTTCGACGACCACTTCCTGGAGAAGTACAAGCGCTCCCAGGACCGCGTCGCCGGCAAGGCCCATCTGGACCGGCTCCCGCTCTTCATGCCGCTCGACCTCGGCGACGGGACGCCCGAGCCGGAGAACCCGGTCGAGGCCGGCCTCGCCGACCTGTGGAAGCGCACCGTCCCCGCGATGTCGGCCGACTGGCGCCGCCGCTTCGCCGTCTCCACCGAGCACCTGCTCAACGAGTCCCTGTGGGAGCTGTCCAACATCAACGAGGGGCGGATCGCCAACCCCGTCGAGTACATCGAGATGCGCCGCAAGGTCGGCGGCGCGCCCTGGTCGGCGGGGCTCGTGGAGTACGCCACCGCCGAGGTCCCGGCCGCCGTCGCGGAGACCCGGCCGCTCAGGGTCCTGATGGAGACCTTCTCCGACGCCGTCCACCTCCGCAACGACCTCTTCTCCTACCAGCGCGAGGTCGAGGACGAGGGCGAGCTGAGCAACGGCGTCCTGGTGCTGGAGACCTTCTTCGACTGCACCACCCAGGAGGCCGCCGACACCGTCAACGACGTCCTCACCTCCCGGCTGCACCAGTTCGAGCACACCGCGTTCACCGAGGTCCCCGCCATCGCCCTGGAGAAGGGGCTCACACCCCCGCAGACGGCCGCCGTCGCGGCGTACGCCAAGGGACTGCAGGACTGGCAGTCCGGCGGCCACGAGTGGCACATGCGCTCCAGCCGCTACATGAACGAGAACGCGCGCTCCACCAACCCCTGGGAGTCCCCGACCGGCCGCGGCACCTCCGCCGTCGACGTCGGCGCGCTGCTCGCCGCCGCCGGTGCCGAGCGGATGCGGTCCTACACGCACGTGCCGTTCCAGCGGGTCGGCCCGTCCCGCATCCCCGACATCCGCATGCCGTTCCCGCTGGAGCTGAGCCCCGCCCTGGAGGGCTCCCGCCGCCATCTGACCGAGTGGTCACGGCGGATGGGCATCCTCAGCGAGGGCGTGTGGGACGAGGACAAACTGCTCAGCTGCGACCTGGCGCTGTGCGCGGCGGGCCTCGACCCCGACGCCACCCAGGACCAGCTCGACCTCGCCTCCGGCTGGCTGGCCTTCGGCACCTACGGCGACGACTACTACCCGCTGGTCTACGGCCACCGCCGGGACCTGGTCGCGGCCAAGCTGACCACCGCACGGCTGTCGGCGTGCATGCCGCTGGACGGCGAACCGGTCCCGCCGCCCGCCAACGCCATGGAGCGCTCCCTGATCGACCTGTGGAACCGCACCACGGGCGACATGACCCCCGAGCAGCGGCGGCCCCTGCGCGACGCCATCGACAAGATGACCGCCGCGTGGGTGTGGGAGCTGTCCAACCAGATCCAGCACCGCGTCCCCGACCCCGTGGACTACCTGGAGATGCGGCGCGACACCTTCGGCTCCGACCTCACCCTCGGCCTGTGCCGCTTCGGCCACGGCCCCGCCGTGCCGCCCGAGGTCTACCGCAGCGGCCCCGTGCGCTCCCTGGAGAACGCGGCGATGGACTGGGCCTGCCTGGTCAACGACGTCTTCTCCTACCAGAAGGAGATCGAGTACGAGGGGGAGGTGCACAACGCGGTCCTCGTCGTGCAGAACTTCTTCGGCATCGACTACCCGACCGGACTGAAGGTCGTCCACGACCTGATGGACCAGCGCATGCGCCAGTTCGAGCACGTCGTCGCCCACGAACTGCCCGTCGTGTACGACGACTTCCGGCTCACCGAGGAGGCCCGGGAGATCATGCAGGGCTACGTGGAGGACCTGCGGAACTGGATGGCGGGCATCCTCAACTGGCACCGCTCGGTGCCCCGTTACACGGCCGAGTACCTGGCCGGGCGGAGCCACCGCTTCCTGCCGGACAGGAGGCCGGCCGTACCGGCGTTCGGCTGACCCACCGGTCCGCCGGTCCGCCGGTCTGCTGATTCGCGAACCCCGGTTCCCGCCCGTCAGTCTCACTCGTTCGTGGCTCGTCGGCCGGCGGGGGCCGGGGTAGGGCTCTCGTCGGAGGCGATCCATGGAACAGACCGCGTTGCGTCCCAAGCCGATGCCGGGCCGCAGCCCCGACCGGGGCATCGAACCGGAGTCAGTCCGTCCGCACCCGCCGCACCCGCCGCACCGGCGGCGACGCCGGCTCACCACCGTGCTGTCCGGCCTGTGCGCCGGGACGGTGCTGCTGCTGGCCGGCGCGGGGCTGGCGACGGTGGGCACCACGGTGCTCGACCTGAACAGGCCGGCCGAGGCCAGGGGGCGGGCCGTCAGCGCGCCCCCGACCGCCGGGGCCGCCGCGGAGGCCGCCGTCGGCGCGACGCTCGGGGTGGTGGTCGTGGACGACAGCGGGCCCGGGGCCCGGGTCGTCGACGTCCACGCCGCCGGGGCCGGGCGGGCGGCGGGGCTGGTCCGCGGGGACGTGCTGCTCGTCTTCGGCACGGTGCGTGTCGACTCCGCCGCCGATCTGGGGCGTGCGGTGGCCGGGGTTCGCCCCGGTACGCCGGTCGAGTTGACGGTGCGGCGGGCCGGTGGGGGTTATCGGCAGTTGACGGCGGTGCCGGGGGTGGTCACCTGACGGTGTGTGGGGGAGAGGGAGAGGGGGAGGGGGAGGGGGCTTGGCCGGGGGCTCCGTGCGGGTTCGTTGTGGTTGATCGCGCAGTTCCCCGCGCCCCTTACGGGGCGCGCCCCTTACGGGGCGCGTTTCTTGCGGGGCGTGCTTCGTTACCGGGTCGCGTTGGGCGGGGGGTGGGGGCAGGATGCTGGCGTAGACCGTTCGCCCGCTCAGGGAGGTCCGGATGACCGGCAGTACACCCGTCCCCTTCACCGCCGACGATTACCGCGCGCGCATGGAGCGCGCCGCGCGGGCGGCGGCCGACGCCGGGCTGGCGGGGCTGCTGGTGGCGCCGGGGCCGGACCTAGTGTGGCTCACCGGCTACGCGCCCACCGCCGTCACCGAGCGCCTCACCCTGCTGGTGCTCGCCCCCGGCCGGGACCCGGTGCTCGTCGTGCCGACCCTGGAGGCCGCCGACGCCGCCAAGGCACCCGGCGCGTCCGCCCTGGCGCTGCGCGACTGGACCGACGGCAAGGACCCCTACGCCGTCACCGCTACCCTCCTCGACGGCTCGGGCCGGTTCGGCGTGAGCGACAACGCCTGGGCGATGCACCTGCTGGGACTGCAGCGCACCCTGCCCGGCACCTCGTACGCCGCCCTCACCGACGCGCTGCCGATGCTGCGCGCCGTCAAGGACGCGGCCGAGCTGGAGCTGCTCGCCGCGGCCGGGGCGGCGGCGGACGCCACGTTCGAGGAGATCCGCGAGGTCCGCTTCGGCGGGCGCCGCGAGGCCGAGGTGGCCGCCGACCTCGACCGGCTGCTGCGCGCGCACGGCCACGACGTCGTCGACTTCACCATCGTCGCCTCCGGACCGAACGGCGCCGACCCGCACCACGAGGCCGGCGACCGCGTCATCGAGACCGGCGACATGGTCGTCCTCGACTTCGGCGGCCTGCTCGGCGGCTACGGCTCGGACACCTCCCGCACCGTCCACGTGGGCGAACCCACCGACGAGGAGCGCCGGGTCCACGACCTCGTCCGCGAGGCGCAGGCGGCGGGGTTCCGGGCGGTCCGGCCCGGAGTCCCCTGCCAGGAGGTCGACCGGGCCGCCCGCGCGGTGATCGAGAAGGGCGGCTACGGCGAGTACTTCATCCACCGCACGGGGCACGGCATCGGCGTCACCACGCACGAACCGCCGTACATGATCGAGGGCGAGCTGCGGCCCCTCGTGCCCGGGATGTGCTTCTCCGTCGAACCCGGCATCTATCTTCCCGGCCGTTTCG
Organism: Streptomyces sp. CRN 30; assembly: GCF_034105845.1. Taxonomy (NCBI): domain Bacteria; kingdom Bacillati; phylum Actinomycetota; class Actinomycetes; order Kitasatosporales; family Streptomycetaceae; genus Streptomyces; species Streptomyces sp. CRN 30. The sequence continues at coordinate 35,672 of NZ_JAVRHI010000415.1, forward strand.
GGGTACGCATCGAGGACATCGTGACGGTGACGGAGGAAGGCGGCCGGCGCCTGAACGACACCGCGCGGGAGCTGGTCGTCGTCGACTGAGCGGACCGAGCCATGATCCAGGCACTCATCCCCACCGAGGACACCGTCCGCCGACTGGCCCGTTCCCTGCTGGGCGGGGGACGGGCCGGGCGGGCCGGGGCGGCCGGCGGGCCCGAGGTCCGTCCGGTCGACAAGGACGCGCGGATGGCGTGGTGGGTCGGCACGCGGTACGTGCTGCGGCTGGCGCCCGACCGCGAGGCGGCCGTACGGCAGCGCCGTGAGCTGCGGCTGCGGGAGCTGGTCCGGCCGCACGTACCGGTCGCGGTGCCGGCGAGCGCGGCCCGCGGCGAGTGGGCGCCGGGCCTGCCCTGCACGCTGGACGTCCGGCTGCGCGGCGGGCCGGCCGACGCGCACGAGGTGTCCGCGGTCGGCGAGACCGACCTGGCGGGGCTGCTCGGCGGGCTGCGCGAGGTGCCGGTCCGCCAGGCCGAGGCGCTCGGGGTGCCACGGAGCGCCCCGCGCTCGCTGGAGGCGCTGCGGCGGGCCG